>CAYMMN010000073.1:0-10867 GCA_964391495.1 uncultured Flavobacteriales bacterium
CACAAACAGATCCATATTTCATGATTGGTGGCACACAGGATAATGGTGGAAGAAAACGGATTAATCAAAATTTCTGGGCATCAACCAATGGTGGTGACGCAATGGTTACTGCCATTGATGAAAACAATGATAATGTCATCTACACTACTTATGTAACAGGACAACTCTACCGTTCGCGTGATCAATGGACAAATGATCAGTATCATGAAATTACACCCCGCGACAGTACCGGCAGTACGATCCGTGGGAATTGGGTTACGCCTTATTTGCTCAACCCTCAAAACAACAATTCAATTTACGCGGGTTATAACGATGTATACAAATCAACAAATCAGGGTGATTCGTGGACAAGACTTAATCTAAATCTGATCAGTGCGTATGCGATCAATGCATTAGCAGTGGCTCCATCCGATACGAATGTGATTTATGTTAGCCAGGAAAATTACTTCTATTATTCATACGATCACGGACAGAACTGGGCAAGTACAATTTTGTCAGGAACAGAAACCATTTCTTCTATCACGGTTGATCCTTCAAATCCATTGAATGTTTGGATCACTCGTTATGGTTTTGGTAATCATGTTTACAAGAGTACAAACGGCGGACAAAGTTTTCAAAACATCAGTCAGAACCTTCCGAATGTTCCGGCGAATACGAGTTTTTATGAACCCAACAGTGCACATGGTATCTACATCGGAACAGATATCGGTGTTTTTTATACAAACGATTCTTTGAACTCCTGGATTACTTTCAGCGACGGACTGCCTGCTGTGCAGATTACTGACTTTACGCTCTATCGTGCCACCAACAAATTACGCATCTCTACTTACGGTCGAGGAATCTGGGAATCCGATTTATATTCTATCCTGAATGGAGTTTCTGTCGCACCCAAGCCATCACGATTCAGTATTTTCCCTAACCCAAACAATGGATCATTTACATTTGAATATCCATCGGTTGAAAGCAAAAATGGACTTCTGGAAATTTTTGACATGATGGGTCATCTGGTATCCAGTACTTCATTACCGGCAAATCAGAACAGACTTAACATTCCATCCGGCACAATCAGTCATGGTGTTTATGTTTGCAAAGGGACCTTTGGTGATGATGAGAAATTTATCGGCAGGGTCATTGTTGAATAAGCTTTTCCTTTAATAAAAAAACAGTTATCATAACCTCTTTGGATAAAATCATTTTATCCAAAGAGTATTTTCATTTCTCCAAATCGGAAACATTTTTTTTCTAAAACCCTAACCAGGCGATCACCAGAATATTGGTGAGAATGATGACTGAGAATGAAATCAAAAGAAGCTTTTTGGTTTTCTTTTCCGCCAGCCAGAGAGAATAAAAGGTTTTAATCAGATTGTTCGAAGTAGTGGTTTTGATAATATAAGCCATCATCACCAGATTGCTGACCGCAATTTTTCCCTGAACCAGGTTCATCACATAAGAATCCACATCCGCGAAACCCGCGATGAAGGAGAGAATATTCAGTCCCTTAGATCCATAATGACTTTCTGAAAAATTCAGTAAGTACATGAACACGACGTAGAAGATAGCGAACCCGATGGCCACCCGAAATTCCAACGGATTTTTTTGAAGGAACATCTCGTTTGTGGTATCGGATGTTCCTTTAACTTTTTTCCTGTAAACAGCAAAGCCACAAACGAGGGTTACAAGTAGTAATAATGATACATAAGGCAGCAATTGAACTGCCAATTCAGAATTAAAAAGAAACACAATTAATAAGATCCGTATGTACATCACGGAAGTCGCGAATATTATTCCCGCCGCATATTCATTTGGAGAAACGATCTTGTCGTTGCTTTTGCGTGAGAGTATAAGTGAAACAGCAGTACTGCTGTACAAGCCACCGAGAATTCCGCTCACAACAACTCCTGAGTTCGGGAAAACAAATTTTTGCAGCAAATAACTGAAGTAAGAGATCCCGGACACTGCGACAATTGCCAGCCACATCTTGTACGGAGAAAGGGGAATAAAAGAAAACACCTGTTCATCCGGTAAATTTGGAAGGATGATTCCTGCAATGAGAATAAATTTTGCAAGAGTGATAAACTCATCCTTTCCAAACTTCTTTGATACGCTCACGAACTCCTCTTTCATCTCTGTAAAAACGAGTACAGTAACCACAATCAATAAAGCAAGCCATGGAGGTTCTGTCATCACCAAGGGTGCCAGACAATACGTGATGAGCGCGGACAGGATGGATGTGAGTCCGTATTTTTTTCGAATGGAGATTTTATGATTGTAAAAAATTGCGAGGAAAATTGAAATTACCAGACCACCACCTAAAAATAAAGTCTTTGACTGCTGATCAAGCGCGAATAGGATAAAACCAAGTATTCCAATAAAAGTAAAGGTGCGATCCGTTCCAAACAACTGATCCGCCGGTTCGTCCTGATCAAGATGATGCCTTCTTTGCTCCAAACCAATAATGAAAGAAAGAGCCAACACGATCAGGAAATCGAAAAAGAGAAAAGAATGATCGGTTAGAAAATTATTGGACATCTTTTTAGTTCGATTTTAATGTTTCAGGTTCGAGGTTTAGAGGCTTATGAAACTCCTACCTATTCAGCATACAAACAACTTCATTACTTAAAGGTCAACTAATTTTAGTGAAATAGTAATGATGAGGATCAAGGGTATTCAACCTGAAGGGCCTTCTCAGAAGTAACATGAACGTTGTATAATCACTTCGTAATAACCTTCTTAATTCACTTTGAAGCCAAATTATATCATTGTATATCTATGCATTACGAATATTTCAAAGAAATTTCTTGCTTTTACTTAACACCGTTAATTATATTTGCAGTCGAAAACTAAAGCCATGGGAATTACTGAAAGAAAAGAGAAACAGAAAGCCGAACTAAAGAACCAGATTCTGGACGCTTCGGTGAAGCTTTTCTCAGAACATGGATATAATGGGGTCACGATCCGAAAGATCGCCGACCTGATTGAATACAGTCCGACAACAGTCTATCTGTACTTCAAAGACAAAAATGAAATTCTGTATGAACTCCATCAGATTGGTTTCAAAAAAATGGAAGAGTTCAACAAGGACATTTTCGACATTAAAAATCCATTGTTGCGTTTGCACAAACTGGGTGAAAACTACATTCGTTTCGGTCTTGAATACCCTGAATATTATGACCTGATGTTTATCCTTCCGGCACCAATCGAATTCATCAACCAGATGAAAGAATGTGATTGGCAAGGTGGAGACAATGCACTGAATGTTTTGAAGATGATTCTCCAGGAATGCATGGACAAAAAATTAATCAAACCCGGAGATATCAATACCATGGCAATGGCAATCTGGGGAATGGTACATGGACTCGTATCGCTTGCTATCCGTCAGCGTTTTGAAAAATTATTGGACCCTTCTGAAATTGTTCCCACCATGCATAAGTCACTCAATTGGATGATCAACACGATGGATCTTTCCAGTTAAAAAATTTTACCAAAATGATTAACACTGTTAATTATGATAACACACGTATTTAAATCTTACAAAGTCCTCATTATCTGCCTTATTACTGCTTCATTTGGAAAGGCACAGGCACAAGCAAGTCTTGATAAATACATTGAAACAGGACTGAAAAACAACCTTGTTCTCCAGCAAAAAAATATCGGGCTTGAGAAAGCAATGTATTCACTGAAGATTTCCAACAGTCTTTTCCTTCCTTCTGTAGGGATTAAAGGAGATTATCAAAGCGGTGAAGGTGGCAGAAGCATCGCGATTCCGCTGGGCGACATCATGAATCCTGTTTATGGAACATTGAACCAGTTAACTATGAGCAACGCGTTTCCTCAGATCAGCAATGTGGAAACAAATTTTCTTCCAAATAATTTTTACGATGCGAAAATCAGAACTACACTTCCCATCATCAACAGTGATCTGATTTACAACCATAAAATACAGAAGCAACAGGTTAGTTTACAGAATTACGAAGTTGAAATTTACAAGACAGAACTGATTCGTTCCATAAAAGTCGCTTATTATAATTATCTCAGCGCGACTCAGGCCGTTTCCATTTATGAAAGCGCGCTGACACTTGCAAAGGAAGGAAAACGAATCAACGAAAGCCTTGTGAAAAATGGAAAAGGCGTCAGCGCTTATGTACTTCGTTCGGAAAGCGAGATCCAAAACTTACAAGCCGCCATTACAACAGCACAAGAGAAATCAAGAAATGCGCAACTGTATTTCAATTTTCTGATCAATGTGGACGCAAATCAGTCTATTGATACTTTGAACACTGATGAGCTGGACGAAACAAAAATCACAAACTACTTATTAACCGAAGTTTCTACCGCTAAACGAACCGAATTAAAAGCTCTTGAAACATCAGCATCTGTTTATGAAAATGTTGTAAAAATGAACAAAGCATTCTGGACACCAAAGCTAAATAGCTTCCTTGATCTTGGTTCACAGGCACAAGACTGGAAATACAATCAGGATTCGCGGTATTATTTTGTCGGATTACAATTAGATGTACCGCTATTTGCTGCCGGAAAAAATTCTTTTAAAACCAAACAATCCAAACTTGATTTACAGAATCATCAATTGAATAGCAATTACATAAGCAAACAAATTCAACTTTCTGCAGAAGTATCAAAGAACAATTTGAAATCATCTTTTGAAAATTACGCTGCCGGAAAGAAACAACTGGAAGCAGCCAAAGCTTATTACAATCTGATTGATAAAGGATACAAAGAAGGTGTGAATACATTCATAGAAACAGTGGATGCAAGAAATCAACTTACCGCCGCATCACTCCTTGTGATCATAAATAAATATCAAATGCTGGCCGCTGTGGCTAATTACGAAAGAGAAACAACAAAATAATTTATACCCCATAATCATGAAAAAGGCTTTAATCTTTATCAGCATCAGTATAGCCACTGCACTACTGATGGCAGGATGCGGAAAAAAAACTGCTTCTGCCGGAAGCGAAAAAAATGAAGAAACTATTCCTGTCAAAGTCATCACACTGGCAAAAACAGAAATTGCTCCTGTCATTCACGCTTCCGGACAATTCACTACCGACGACGAAACGATGCTTTCCTTTAAAACAGGTGGTGTGATCAACAAGATATTTGTCAGAGAGGGAGAATCCATCCGAAAAGGACAAATTCTCGCAACGCTGAACCTTGCTGAAATATCCGCGCAGGTGAATCAGGCAAAAAGTGCCGCTGAAAAAGCAAGCAGAGACTATCATCGTGTAGAAAATTTATACCACGACAGTGTTACAACGTTGGAGCAATTACAAAATGCAAAAACAGGTATGGAAATCGCACAACAGCAATTGTCCGCTGCAAACTTTAATCTTTCCTACTCAGAAATCCGTGCGACGAACGACGGAGTGGTTTTGAAAAAAATAGCCAATGAAGGACAAATTGTTGGTCCGGGAATGCCTGTGATTCAGACGAGTTCAAAAGGTCAGGCCGACTGGATTCTTCGTGTGAACATGAGCGACAGAGAATGGGCTCAGTTGAATCTGAATGACAAAGCAAAGGTGAATATCCCGGCTCTCAATCTGGATCAAACCGAAGGCTTCGTGTTTTCAAAATCAGAGAACGCGGACATGATGACAGGATCATTTTCTGCAGACATCAAATTAAAAAATACAAAGGCACTAAATATTGCTTCAGGTATGTTTGGTAAAGCTGAAATCTCATGCGCGCATCCATTGCAAGTCTGGGCGATTCCATACGAAGCGTTGTTGGATGGAAATGCGAATACCGGTTTTGTATTTGTGACCAGCGACAATCACACTGCTGTTAAAGTCCCCGTTAAAATTTCCGGCATCGAAAAAAACACGGTGCTGATTGCTGAAGGTCTGGAAAACTATTCTTCTCTCATTGTATCCGGAAGTGCTTACCTGACTGACAAATCACCGATTCATGTTATCGAAACCAAATAAAGTAAAATCCATTATTTGCTTTCATCCTTTTCAAAATTTCTACGAATTAAAAGCTGAACATTTCAATAATCAAGAAACTCATGAAAATTTCTGATTACGCAGTAAAAAATTATCAGTTCACACTTGTCATTTTCATCATGACAGTAGTTCTGGGTATTAGTACACTGCTCAATATGCCCAGAGCAGAGGATCCTGAAATCAAAGCACCTCAATTCCCGATTGTAGTGGTTTATCCCGGTACATCTCCACAGGATATGGAAGACCTTGTGGTGGATCCGATCGAGAAAAAAGTTTCGGAACTGGAGGACATCAAACGCATTAAGACCACGATCAACGATGGAGTTGCCGTGATTATGGTGGAATACAAATACGAAAGTGATGTCAATGAAAAATACCAGGAAATTGTTCGTGAAGTGAACAGTATGCGCTCTGAACTTCCTCAGGACATTTTGAGCATTGATATTAAAAAAATCTCTCCAACCGATGTGAATGTATTGCAACTGGCATTGGTTTCAGAAAATGCTTCCCGTGAACAATTAAAAAAGTATGCGGAAAATCTGCAGGATCAACTGGAAAAAATATTGCCTCTTCAAAAGGTGGAGATTCACGGATTGCCGGAGGAAATTGTTCGCGTTGATCTGAATCTTGACAAACTCTCGCAAATGCACATTCCACTCATGGCAGTGGTGGGCAGTATGCAAAGCGAGATCGCGAACATCCCGGGAGGAAGTATTATCGCGGGAAACAAAACATTCAATATCAAAACCAGTGGCAATTATAAATCCATTTCGGAAATTGAAAATACAGTTGTCTACAGTGCAGGAGGAAAAAATGTAAGTTTGAAAGATGTAGCGAGTGTTCATTTCGATTATGAAGAATCCAAACACATTACCCGTCTGAACGGTCATCGTTGCGTCCTGGTGAATGCCGCACAGAAACCGGGCTATAATATTTCACAAACACAAAAATTGTATTTGCCCGTCATCGCGAAATTCAAAACCAGCCTGCCGGCTAACATCACTCTTGAAGATCATTTCGATCAGGCAGAAAATGTAAACAAACGTCTTGGTGGATTGGGTTTTGATTTCCTCATCGCGATTCTGCTGGTAAGTATTACTTTATTACCATTAGGTGGAAGAGCCGCTACTGTCGTGATGATCTCAATTCCATTGTCTTTGGCAATTGGACTGGTGATGTTGAACGCGATGGGATACAACATGAATCAATTGAGTATTGTAGGATTGGTGGTGGCGCTTGGATTGCTGGTAGATGACAGCATTGTTGTTGTAGAAAATATTGAACGCTGGTTACGGGAAGGTTATTCAAGAATCGATGCCACATTGAAAGCTACCAAACAAATTGGGCTGGCAGTTATCGGATGTACCGCGACTCTTGTCATCGCTTTTCTTCCTTTGGTTTTTCTTCCTGAAGGATCAGGAGATTTTATCAGAAGCTTGCCAATGGCTGTGATTTCCTGTGTTGTCGCATCGATGCTTGTTTCGCTGACTATCATTCCGTTTTTATCGAGCCGGATTTTAAAACAGCATGAAGGACACAGTTCCGGAAATCTTTTCCTCAGAGCATTACAAAGTGGAATACATAAAATATACGGACCCTTTCTGGATCGTGCATTGAAGCACCCTGTGAAGACCATCCTGATCGCACTTGTCATTTTCGTTGGATCATTGCAGATCATGCCGGTGATTGGCTTCAGTTTGTTTCCCGCATCGGAGAAACCACAATTCATGGTGAACATCATCACTCCTTTGCAATCCAATATTTACAAAACGGATAGTGTCACACGGTATGTTGAAAAAGAATTGGAGAAACATCCGGAAATACAATATTTCACTACCAATGTAGGGAAAGGAAATCCTAGGATTTATTACAATGTCATTCCTGAAAATGAACGTGGAGATTTCGCGCAGCTGTTTATTCAATTGGATCCGAATACAAGCCCGACAAAGAAACTGGAACTAATTGAAAAACTCAGAAGCACCTTCAGTGACTATGCCGGAGCCAAAATTGAAGTCAAGAATTTAGAACAGGGTCCGCCGGTTGTCGCGCCGGTTGAAGTTCGTCTTGAAGGAGAAAATCTGGATTCACTCCGTTTCATCGCACAGCGTATTGAAAGCATGCTTAAGAACACAGCCGGTACCATGTATGTGAACAATCCTGTCATCAACCTGAAGAGTGATATTAAAGTTGATATTGACAAAGAAAAAGCAAATAGTCTGGGTATTCCGATTGTCAATATCGATCGTCTGGTAAGGTTGGCGGTAGCCGGAATGAGTGTAGGTAATTTTTCAGATGACAACAGCAACGACTACGACATTGTAATCACCGCTCCTAAGGGAGAAAGAGCAACAATGGATATTTTTAACAATTTGTATGTAAACAATCAGCAGGGTCTGGCTGTTCCACTTTCACAGGTAGCAAAATTGAAACTCGAGAGTTCGCCTTTGACCATTAATCATTACAACAAAATCAGAACGGTGTCTGTCAGCGCATTTGTGCAAAAAGAATTCCTGGCTGATAATGTGATTAAGGATGTGATCAAACAAATGGACCAGACCAAATTACCGGAGGGATATTCCTATAAAATGGGAGGAGAATACGAAAGCCGACAGGAATCTTTCGGAGGTTTTGGAACTGTAATCATCGTTACCGTGTTCTTATTCATTGCAATATTAATTTTAGAATTCAAGACATTTAAGAGCACCTTGATCGTCTTATCAGTAATACCTCTTGGAATGGTTGGAGCATTGTTGGCCTTGTGGATTACAGGAAACTCCTTGTCCTTTGTCGCGATTATCGGTTTGATCGCGCTTGCCGGTATTGAGGTGAAGAACTCGATTCTGCTTGTTGATTTTACCAACCAATTGCGAAAAGAAGGGAAGTCACTGGAAGACGCGATCCGTGAAGCCGGAGAAATCCGTTTCCTCCCGATCATTCTTACTTCGCTGACAGCCATCGGTGGTTTGATGCCGATAGCAGTTTCTACCAATCCTTTGATTTCGCCACTGGCTATTGTAATCATAGGAGGCTTGATCAGCTCTACTCTGTTGTCTCGTATTGTGACACCGGTCGTCTATAAATTATTACCTCCTAAAATTGAACCCGAACAAACCACTGTATAAGTATGATTAAAATTTTTGGCAAAAACCCTGACGGGAATTTAAAGAGCAAGATTGAGCAGAGCGCCAATTACAGGGAAGGCGAGTTTAAAAATCTCTCCACGACCAGAATGCTCGCGGAAGAAGCTACATTCATGAAAATGGCTGCGGAATTTTTTAAAGCCGACAAGAACCGTGTTCCAGCAAAGGAAATTCCATCTGTAAAAACGGATCTCAATTCCTTTTCTCCGGATGAAACCAGCATTACATGGTTCGGGCATTCCTCCTATTTGATTTCTATTCATGGAAAAAAAATTCTGGTAGATCCGGTGTTTTCAAAATCAGCTTCACCTGTTCCATTTGTCATTCGTGCTTTCCCGGGAACTTCGGTTTATAATGCGGATGATTTCAATGAGATTGATGTTCTCTTGCTCACACACGATCACTACGATCATCTGGACTATCGAACACTTTTGAAATTAAAAGGAAAAGTCAAATCAGTGATTTGTTCACTGGGAGTTGCATCTCATTTGCATTATTGGGGATATGATTCCTCCACGATCACCGAGCTCGACTGGTGGCAAAACACACAAATTGATTCGAGTATGAAAATCACAGCCACACCGGCCCGACATTTTTCCGGTAGAAGTCTGAAGCGTGCTCAAACGTTGTGGTCTTCTTTTGTACTGGAAAGTCGTGACAAAAGATTATTTCTCGGAGGAGACTCAGGGTATGGAGAGCATTTCAAAGAAATTGGTGAAGCCTTTAAAACCTTCGACATCGCCATACTGGAATGCGGACAATACAATGTAAAATGGCCTTTGATTCACATGATGCCGGAACAAACAGTTCAGGCACATCTTGATTTGAATGCGGATGTTTTGTTCCCTGTCCACTGGGGAAAATTCGCGCTCGCCTACCACCCCTGGACCGAACCCATCGAACGTCTGAGCACTCACGCGAATAAACTTGGCGTGAAGTATACGACGCCGATGATTGGAGAGCCGATTGCGATTGGAGGGGATTTGCCTCGTGCAGAGTGGTGGAAGAGTTGAATGAAAATCTGCATCAGACTTAAAAATTTGGATGGATACTTGGAATTAATTGAAGTTCGAAAATTATTTTTTAAAAAAACCAATGAAGAACTTAGATGATTTCGGAAATCACTTTTTTCTTATCAACGCAAAAAGCATTTTTGAAATTTCCTCAGCACAATCCGCGAGTTTATCCTTTTGTAAAAGCCCGATAGCACCAATGCTATGCAGAATATCAAAAATAGCAACACATTCAAATGCTGAACCACGAGCTATGACAAAGAAATTCCTACGGTCAGCAGGACTAATACGGCTGCAACCTTCTGCAATGTTCAATTGAATACTCATTGAAGCCCGACGTAACTGATCTTTTATCAAACGGTCAATTTCTTTGGAACATAGAACTTCAATATGAATTTGCTTATTAAAATCATGCGCCTTCTGATAAACGATTAGTTTGTGAAAATCGATCATTTGTTTTTTAAACCAATGTTCGGAAAATCTGAACATGGTTAAAAACTGTAAATGCAGGATATTATAATGAACCAAACATCAGGTTCAACGAAATGAATTTTGGAGTAAATCTTCTTGAAAATTCAACGCAAAAAAAAGAGTCAGTTACAGTTTCAGAGTCAGTTTTCAGTTTTTTTTACTGACCACTTACTCTGATTATTTTAGAACATATTAGTTCGCATTATCAGATTTATCAAATTCAAAGCAAAAAAAAGAGTCAGTTACAGTTTCAGAGTCAGTTTTCAGTTTTTTTTACTGA
>CAYMMN010000073.1:10967-11602 GCA_964391495.1 uncultured Flavobacteriales bacterium
CCACTTACTCTGAAACTGACTCTGACTCTGTTAAAGTACCCGGGAAGGGAATCGAACCCCCACGAGGTTGCCCTCGGCAGATTTTGAGTCTGCTGCGTCTACCAATTCCGCCACCCGGGCGTGCTTGAAAAGTTCTGAGTTCCGTGTTTCGGGTTCCGTGTTCTGGGTTGCTTTGGAGAAATGCAAGTGTGTCGTTGAACAACCTGAACAAATTCCATAATAAACCCGAAACTCGAAACTCTGAACCCTGAACAACTTTGCAAGGTAGGCCGCGAAAATAAGGAATTATTCAGTATGCAGACAAAAAGATCGAATTTTAGCTAAAAATAAGGTGCTTTTCTGCTGAAAAAGAGGGTATTCGGCTTGCCTGTTACGGTCAATTTTCGTTTCTTTGCAGCCCCTGAAAATACGGGATTCAGACCTATGGAGCGCAACGTGAAACTGTTCTCGGGAACAGCCACCCATTATCTAGCTGAAAAAATCGCTGTTGGCTACGGACTTCCTTTGGGAGAAGTGAATGTAGCGCGTTTCAGTGACGGCGAATTCTCCCCTTCTTTTGATGAATCAGTCAGAGGTTGCGATGTATTTATCATCCAGTCGACCTTTGCTCCTTCCGATAACCTGATGGAGTTGCT
>CAYMMN010000074.1:0-11570 GCA_964391495.1 uncultured Flavobacteriales bacterium
CGATGATGTGAACAAAAGCCAGTCTTCTAACGATACTTTCCCGACTGCGATGCACATTGCCGCGTATATTGTTTTGAAAGAAACAACCATCCCCGGTTTGAAAAAATTACGTGATACGCTTTCTGCCAAGTCAAAGGAGTTTATGCATATCGTGAAAATCGGTCGTACACATCTGATGGACGCGACACCACTTACACTGGGTCAGGAATTGTCCGGTTATGTTTCGCAGTTGGATCATGGCATCCGTGCGATCGAGCATACTTTACCTCACCTCGCGGAACTTGCTTTGGGCGGAACTGCAGTCGGTACCGGAATCAATACACCAAAAGGTTATTCTGAAAATGTTGCCAGACACATCGCGAAGCTTACAGGAATTCCATTCATTACTGCTGAAAATAAATTTGAAGCACTGGCCGCGCATGACGCGATTGTGGAATCGCATGGAGCATTGAAAACTGTTGCTTGTTCCATGATGAAAATCGCGAATGATATTCGTCTGCTTGCATCAGGACCTCGTTGTGGAATCGGAGAGTTATTCATTCCGGACAATGAACCGGGTTCTTCCATTATGCCGGGCAAAGTGAACCCAACTCAATGCGAAGCAATGACAATGGTTGCCGCTCAGGTACTCGGAAATGATGTTGCCATTAATATAGGTGGTGCAACCGGTCATTTTGAATTGAATGTTTTCAAACCGGTAATGATTTATAATTTCCTTCATTCAGCCAGATTGATCGGAGATGTTTGTGTTTCCTTCAATGATAAATGTGCTGTAGGTATCGCACCTATTGAAGAAAATATCCGGAAGAATCTGGAGAACTCTTTGATGCTTGTGACTTCCCTGAATACAAAGATTGGATATTACAAAGCTGCCGAAATCGCTCAGACTGCGCACAAGCAGGGAAAGACACTCAAACAAACAGCAATTGATCTGGGATATGTTACATCCGAGCAATTCGATGAATGGGTTAAGCCTGAGGAAATGGTAGGACTTTGATTCTTTAGATTTTAGTTGTTAGATTTTAGTTGTTAGATTTTAGAATTTAGTTGTTAGATAATGGTTTAGTAAATCATTCTAAATTCTAAATTCTAAATTCTAAATTCTAAAACCTAAATTCTAATCAGCTCAGACGTATTTTTCCCCTTTTTTCATCTTCACTTCGTTCACGAGGTTACGGACCTGTTGCTCATCATCTTTAGGACAAATGAGCAGGACATTGTCGGTTTCAACAACTATAAAATTTTCAAGTCCCTGGATGACCGCGAGTTTATCTTTTGGCATGTTGATGATGCAATTGGAAGTGTGATCCAGTAATACATGTGGTCCGACAATCGCATTACCGCTGTCGTCATGTGGCAATTGCTCATAAAGTGATTTCCAGGTACCAAGATCGCTCCATCCGAATTCAGCACTGAGTACATAAACATTTTTAGCTTTCTCCATTATTCCATAGTCAATGGAAATATTGGTACACAAGGTGTATGCCCGACGAATAAATTCACCTTCATCTGGAGTATTGTAGGCAGTTTTACCTTCCTTAAAAAGCGCGGCCATATCCGGGAGATAATTTTCAAAAGCCTTCTGAATGGAATCGATATTCCAGACAAAAATCCCGGCGTTCCAGAGAAACTCTCCGCTCTTGAGAAAGAACTTAGCCATTTCAAGATTCGGCTTCTCTGTAAAAGTCTTAACCTTACTGATTTTAAATTCTTCTGCACCTTCAGCTTCCTGAAATTGTATGTATCCATATCCGGTATCCGGCCGGCTGGGGTGAATTCCTATAGTGAGAAGCGAATCATTCTTTGCGGTGAATTCAAGCCCTTTTTCAATAGCAGCCTGAAAGCTTTTATCATCTTTGATGACATGATCAGAAGGCGCTATCACCATGTTGGCCTTCGGATTCAACTGTGCAATTTTATACGCGGCATATGCAACACAAGGAGCAGTGTTTCGTCTTTGTGGCTCCGATAATACCTGGTTTTTTGGAAGTTCCGGAATTTGCTCATAAACAAAATCGAGATATTGTTCATTGGTGACAATGAAAATATTCTCTGCTGGACAAATCGAAAGAAATCTTTCGTAGGTCTGACGGATCAGCGTTTTCCCACTTCCAAGAATATCAATGAATTGTTTTGGGAAATTGTTACGACTCATAGGCCAGAATCGGCTACCAATGCCTCCGGCCATGATGATACAGTAATTGTTTTTCATCAGGATAAATTATTCGACTCTGTCGGTGTTTGCAGTAAAGTCAGTCGATAGGCGAAAATTGAATTGAATACCAAAAATATTGTGAAATGCTGGATGATGTTTTGTGTTTAAAGTAATTATCTGTTCAATCCTTAATTCATCGAAAGATTGCCAAGCACTTTCTTGAGAGATTGAAATACTTCCGGTATTTCAGATGACTTACAGGTACCAACCGATAAGCGGTACCATGTAGAATCATCAGAGGACCCAAAAGCGGAGAATGGAACAACCGCAAGTTTAGCTTCATCAAGGATGTGTTGCGTGACATCCTTTTGGCTGCTTAGAACTTTTCCTTCACTTGTTTTCATCCCTTTCAGATCAAGCTGAATCGTCAGATAGATCGCAGCCTGAGGAGCAATCGCATGTACTTTATAGCCTGCTTTTTTCAATTCCATGAACCCATCATAAAATGCATGCAAACGGGTGTCAATTTGATTTTTGAATTTATCGAGGAAGCTGTCAAGCTCTGTTTTTTTCTGTAAATATTTTCCTGTAGCTACCTGTTCAGCCTTTGGAGCCCAGGCTCCAACGTGCGAAAGAATAGCTCTCATTTTATCCATAATTCTTTGTGGTCCGAAAGCCCAGCCAACGCGTACTCCTGTAGCAGCAAGGGATTTGGAAATTCCATCAATGAAAATTGTGTAATCCCTCATTTCAGGGCGCAAACTTACCGGGTTGTAATGTTCGGTTTTTCCGAATGTGAGTACCCAGTAAATTTGATCATACATCAGGTAGAGTGGTTTCTCACCCGGACCTCTTCTTCGGTTTTCTTCCAGTACGAGGTCGCAAATCTCAGTGAGTTGTTCCTTCTTGAAAACTGTTCCTGTCGGGTTGAGTGGAGAACACAAGGAAAGCAATGTCGCGTTTTTCAAGTGCGGACGAATCTCTGCTGCCGTAGGCATGAAATTATTTTCCGGACTTGTTTCAATCAATCGTGATTGCGTTTCCGAAAGGTGACAGTAATGATTATTATTCCAGGAAGGAACGGGGAAAACTACAGTGTCCCCTTTATCAAGAAGGGTAACATAAGTTGCATAAATCAAAGGACGCGCACCACCTGAAATCAGAATTTCATCCGCGGAGTAAGAGAGTCCTTCGCGTTCTTTCAGAAATTCAGATACAACTTTACGAAGTTCCGGCATACCATTGGCAGCAGGATAGTTGGTCTGATGCTCTTTGTATGCGTTGATAATTTCTTCATTTAACTCCTCAGGAATCGGGAAGATCTTCGGATCAAAATCACCAATTGTATAGTTAAAAATCCTTTCACCATTTCGTATTTTTTCCTGGATTTCGGCTGCGAGTTTAATGATTTCAGAACCTATCAGGTTTTCAGCCATTTCAGATACTTGCAAAGGATGGCGATTGGCAATTAACGTCTCGGACATATAGGAACGTTTTAAGGTGCTTGGCTTCTCACAAATGTACGGAAATACTTTTCAAAATACCTCTGAAAAGGCCAAAAATCAGGGCTTTTTTTACCCAATTATTGCTCCGGAAATATGCTGTCCGGAACACTGCACTAACAGGAAATATTGTGGAAAAATCCTTTAGCCGACCAGAATGACTTCAGTCAGTGCATTCACAAAATAAATTCGTTTGGTTTTTAATTCCAGGCATTGAAAACGGGTACGCCTCCGATGCCCTTTTACAAAAGTAAAATCTGCTCTTGATTGATGAATCCTGAAAACAGCCTTCTCCGGGAGTTCTTCCAGATGCGCCACCGGATCAGCCTGAGGAGCATCATGATTCTTCAATGCACGCATCAGATCATAATCTGAACAACTTGAGGCAGCCGGATTATGTAAGTATTTGGCAAGGGCGCGTTGAATATCCTCCGGAAAGATTTCTGATGAGACAAATGGTGATAAGAGTAAGCGAAATTCATTTTTCCATTCCCGGCCATGTGGATCATGTCTGCGTTGATACTTTTCGAAGCAATGCAAATGCGCGACTTCATGAACAAAAGTGATCAGAAAAGCATATTTGTTCAGATCGTGATTGACTGTAATTCGGTGTCCTTTCCCCGGGCCGAGCGGCAGGTAGTCGCCAAATTTGGAGGACCTCCCGCGTGTTATTTTCAGATGAATATTTTTGCGAATCACCCATTCCGTGCATTGCGAAACAGCCGCTGCAGGAAGGTATTTGGAAAGGACCGTGGATATCGCTTCTTTGGACAAGTGAAAGGCTTGTATAGTATGGCGAAGATAAAGGATTATGGGAAAATGGAGAATTCAATCGATTCTCTTTGTACCTCAAATCCTGAATTATTTATCGCAAAAATAATTGCTCCGGAGTCCCCGCTTTTTCAGGGCTTTAAAAGCTGGAAGGCAATTAAGCTTGCCACATAAGCCATTCCGCTCATGTAGACAATTTGAATTAATGGATAGCGGATTTTTTTTGTCTCCCTGAATACTGTAGCAACTGTACTCATACATTGCATCGCGAAGACATAAAATAACATCAGCGCCAAACCAACAGCGAAAGTATATCTCGGACCTCCGGTAAGCGGATTTATTTCACTCTGCATTTTTTCTTTTAGGGTGTGTTTGGTGGAATCAGAATCTCCAACGCTGTAAATAGTCGACATAGTTCCAACAAATACTTCCCGTGCGGCAAATGAAGTGATCAGCGCGATCCCGATTTTCCAGTCAAATCCCAATGGTCTTATTACCGGCTCAATCACATGACCAAGTTTTCCGGCATAGGAAGCTTCGAGTTTTTCAGATTGGATCTTTCTGTCAATTTCCTGTTGAGGTAATATGCTTGTATAATTTGCCTGACTGTATTTCTGTTCTATTTTATCGAATTCCCCTGAAGGTCCGAAGGAAGAAAGAACCCAAAGAATAATTGAAATGGAGATGATTACTTTACCTGCATCAAATAGAAATATTTTAACTTTTTCCATGATGTGTAATCCAATGGATGACCATCTTGGTACACGATACATTGGAAGTTCCATGACAAAAAAGCTTCTTTCTTTTGACTTAATGAAACTTTTCATGATCCATGCAACACCTATAGCTGAAACAAACCCGATCAGATACAACAGCATCAATACAAGACCTTGCAAATTGACGCCATAGACATAATCTTTCGGAATAATCAATGCAATGAGAAGCGTGTAAACAGGTAACCTTGCAGAGCAACTCATCAATGGAGTCACCATGATTGTGATTAAGCGTTCTTTCCAGTTTTGAATCGTTCTGGTTGACATGATAGCAGGAACCGCGCAGGCAACTCCGCTGATCAATGGAATTAAAGATTTACCATTCAATCCGAATTTTCTTAAAAACCGGTCCATGATAAAACTTACCCGGGCCATGTATCCTGTATCTTCCAATATCCCAATAAAGAAAAACAAAAGAGCGATCTGCGGAATGAAAACAACGATACCATTTAAACCGGCAAGAATTCCACCTACAATCAAATCATTTATTAATCCTGCCGGAAGATTATTTCTAACAAAACTACTTAGCAATTGGAATCCCTGATCTATCAGATCCATCGGGTAACTGGCCCAGGAAAAAATCGCCTGGAAAACAATGAACAGCACGATCAGGAAAATAAAGTATCCCCAAATGCGATGGGTGAGAAGACTGTCAATTTTATACGAATAAGTTTTTTGAATCGGAGTGTCCGGTGTAACCACACAATCGTTCATCAGACTGGTGATGATTTTGTAGCGCTCCAGAGTTTCCCTTGCCTGCATTTGTTGGGAATCAAAATTATTTTCAGTGCAGGCCGCGTGAATTTTATCCCTTTTCCATTGGTGGATTTCAAAAGCGGTAATCAAATCGAGATTGTTCGCCACCAAAAAGGCGTTGTAATTGCTGTGGACGTGCACTACACCACGAATAGCGTCTACCACCTGAGGAGAAAATACTCTTACATCGATGAAATCATTATCGGGAATGTGGAGCGGACTGACCAGCGCTTTTTTGAGATCGTCAATTCCTTCCAGTTTCCTGCTGTTCATTGGGATTACAGGTATTCCCAGGCGTTTCGATAGTTTTTGAAAATCTATTTCAATCTTTTTGAATCGCACCAGATCCATCATGTTAATCACAAGGATTACAGGGATCTTCAGATCGATGATCTGTGAACACAAAAAGAGATTTCTTTTCAGGTTGGTACCATCGGCGATCACTACAGTAAGATCGGGATGAGACTCATTATTTGGATCGCATAAAATCTGAAATGGAATTCTCTCTTCAGGCGATTTTGGATACAGGCTGTAGGTTCCCGGCAGATCTATGTATTCGGCTTCGATCAACTCTCCCTGTGCACCTTTGAGAGTGGCAAATCCCATTTTCTTGTCCACCGTAACGCCGGGAAAATTCGCAACCTTCTGATTCAATCCGGTCAGGCCGTTGAACACAGAGGATTTTCCACTGTTCGGATTTCCAACAAGGGCTATTTTTAATTTCCTCGCCAAATGATGCTTCCCGAAGGATTTTTTTAGGTTTGAAAGATGCAATTAAAATTGCAATCAGGTCAGCCCTTGAATTTAGTATTCTGTTATAAAAAAATTGAATCTCTGATATTATCCCATTCGTACTCTCACTGTTGCAGCCTCATCTTTTCTGAGACTTAACATGTATCCGGTAATCGAAATTGCAATCGGATCTCCCAGCGGAGCAACTCTTATCACTTCGATTTTTTCACCGGGAATACAACCCATCTCCAGGAGTTTTAATGACAATTCATAGTCAGTAAACGAATCGATAATTCCGTTTTGCCCTTTTCGCAGTTCCGACAAATATTTCACTTCCAGCCCCATTTTGCTATTTAGAACGATTTTAAATAGGATTCAAAAGTAGCGAAATTTTCAATTAAAAGCATGATTTTAATCAGTGAGGGAATCAAAAAATCGTGACATCTGGTGATAATGATGTTCACCTTTTGCGATGCTTGACTTTGGTGAATTCAGGACAATCGCATTTCTTTTTCGTTAAAAAGCAGCCCGAATTAGAAACTAATACGAGGAGGAGGAGATAAAGGAATACTTTTTTCGACAGATGGGCTATCATGTGACAAAGATAAGAGTGTTGATAATGTTGAAACGTCAATTTTATTGGAATCTTTCAACCGGGTATTAATTCTTATTTTAGCGATCTCATGAACTGGCTTTTTCACTTAGGACGATACTGGATTTTCATCAAGGAGATGATGACCAAACCCGAAAAATTCTCCATTTACTGGCGACAGCTGGTAAGGGAACTGGATAATTTTGGGTATGGTTCCATGGGAATTGTCGCCCTGACCTCAGTGTTCATGGGAGCGGTAATTACTATTCAAACTGTATATAATCTCGTAAATCCACTTGTTCCAATGTCTGCAGTCGGAATTGTGGCGAGGGATTCAATTATTCTTGAATTTTCCCCTACAATGATGTCGCTGGTGCTTGCCGGAAAGATAGGTTCAAGCATCGCATCCGAAATCGGGACGATGCGTGTTACTGAACAAATTGATGCCCTTGAAATTATGGGAATTAATGCCTCTGCATACCTGGTATTACCGAAGGTCGTTGCCGCCATCTTAATATTCCCTTTTGTTGTATCTATCAGTATGTTTCTTGGAATATTCGGAGGCTGGTTTGCAGGCACGATGGCCGGTGTTATCAGTTCTGCGGAATTTATCAAGGGTATTCAGGATTCATTTGTGCCTTTTAACATCACTTTCGCGATGATTAAAACACTCACATTTGCTTACATTATCACAACTGTTTCTGCTTATCATGGTTACCACACCGAAGGCGGTGCTCTTGAAGTTGGTCAATCCAGTACAAATGCTGTGGTTTATAGCAGTATTCTCATTCTGGTATTCGACTACATATTAACTCAACTGATCCTCACATGATCGAACTGAAAAGCATTTCAAAGAGCTTTAATGGTCGTGTGATTCTTAATAACGTTACGACCACATTTGAAAAAGGACACATCAACCTCGTAATCGGTGGAAGTGGATCTGGAAAGACTGTCATGATGAAATGCATGGTCGGACTGGTCGATGTTGATTCAGGTGAATTATGGTACGACGGTAAAATTTTTTCCGGACTGGATAAAAAAGAACGTAAACCTTTTCGTCAGGAAATCGGGATGGTATTTCAGGGAGGCGCTTTGTTTGATTCTCTCAGCGTGGAACGAAACATTATGTTTCCGCTGAATATGTTTACAAAAATGACCCTCGAAGAAAAACTTGACCGGGTGAATTTTTGTCTCAACCGGGTAAATCTGGTGAATGTAAATAAACTATCACCTTCGGAATTAAGTGGAGGAATGAAGAAGCGTGTTGCGATTGCCCGAGCAATCGCTCCGAATCCAAGTTACCTTTTTTGTGATGAACCAAATTCCGGTTTGGATCCACGTACATCAATCGTCATCGATAACCTCATTAAAGAAATCACAGAAGAATTCAATATCACTACAATTGTAAATACACATGATATGAATTCTGTGCTGGAAATCGGGGACAAAATTCTTTATCTGCACAGGGGAGAAAAATGGTGGGAAGGAACTGTCGACGACATCCTTCGAACCGACAACAAAGAGCTGAACGAATTTATCTTCGCCAGCAAGCTGGCCAAGAATGTCAAAAAAGTTTAAGAAGTGAAGGGTGAATAGTGAATTGTGAAGAGAATTTAGAATTTAGAATGGAAGGATTAGGCTTCCAACAACAACCCTCGTCCCAAGCCTCTCGTCCCCAATAAAATAAAAAACCCCCACCAAATTGGTGAGGGTTTTTTTATTCCCGATAAAATCCGGGTTAATAATTATTTGCTTGAAACAACAACTGTTTTGTTTACAACACCGGAAGCAGTGCTGATGCGAACAGTGTAAAGACCATCAGGCTGATTGCTCAGGTCGATAGATTCTTTTACAAGGTTGCTGAAGTTGTTTGTGTAAACAGTCTGACCAACTGTGTTGAGTACAGAAACGGTAGCTGTTTTTTCAGTAGCGCTTGTGTTTTCAACGAAGATACGGCCATTGCTTGGGTTAGGATAAACCATCATTGCTTTGTTCAGGTCAGCATTTTTGATTCCTGATACAAAACTAATGTTGATATCATCGATACGTTGTGAAGCAGTAACCAATGAACCGTAAGCACGGAATCCGAAATAATAGGTTCCACTTGCTGGCACAGAGAATGTACTTGTTACATATTCATAAACTGTATCACTTGGAGCTGGAGCAGTTACAATTAAAGTGGACATGGCAGCCGCATTCGGTGCGTCACCAACGTAAGCTTCTACAGTGTAAGGAACGCCGGTAATGTCAAATGCTTTAGTCCAGAAACTCAAAGAATAAACATCGCCACCAGTGAGGTCAATACAGCTTGTAAGCAACCAGTTGTCATCAGCAGCAGCACCGGTGTATGGGAAACGTGCGCAAAGATCACCTGAGTGTGTGTAAGTATTTGAGAAGTCTACAGCAGCTCCATCGCCATCAACATCATCCAGAGAGTATGCGGAGAAATCATCAGTTACTTCGAAGCCCATTGTGTAATCAGTGTGAGCTGTAGCAGCGGAAGCAGTGGAAGTGTAAGCAGTATCATTGCTAAGATCGCCATCACCTGCAGCTACGCAATACACAGCTACATCATAAAATCCAGGTGTAGAGAAATCAGCCAGCGTCGTGAATGTATAAAACAAAGTATCACCGGCAAGAATGGTAGTAGTGATATTTTCAGTTACAGGAGTTCCGCCATTGATAGTATAAGATGCATCGAAACCTGTGATGTCAGAAGTTCCTTTGTTGATGAAAGCTGTGAAGATTTCTTCAGCAGAACCAAGAGTACATCCGTTGAATGGTGCAAGTACACCAAGAGTTGAAACGTCAGCAGATGGGTAATCACTGATAGATACGTCATCGATCATCCATGAATAAGCGCAACCGGATGTGTCAACAGCAAGTGCATTCGGGCTGTAGAATTGGAAACGTACCCAAACTGTAGCTTGGTTAGCAGCAATAGAACTGATGTCAACATTTACAGTCTCAGGGTTCGTGAGACTGAAATCGTTAACTACCCAGTTACCATTCACTTCAAAACGAGTCCAGTTAACGTTATCTGCACTTACAAATACATAAGTACTGTCATAATAACGGGCATAATACTGAGAGAATGACAACTTCGCGGTTGTAATTGAACTACAGTCGATAGGGTTCGCAGTAGTCAGGTTACCAACCTGGTCATAAGAACAAATCAGGTCAGAGTCAAACAACGCAAAGCCGTTCGCAGCAGTAGTTGATGCAATAGGATCAATTGCAAATGGACCACTTGGAGGTGTTGTGCCAATCACCCAGTCACCGGTTGTGCCTGCCTGATGGTCAATAACCCAGTTAGCCGGATTGCTGAAATCATCTGACCAAACCGTAGTCGCAACATGGTTTGTGCCTGAAGCATGACGTGCGTTTGTCAAACCGTGAGATTTGATTTTAGTAGTCGCAGTAGTGCTAAATTTAATTTTGCCAGATGATTTTTTATCAAGCTGGGCAGTAGCTGTCAACGTCCCGATCAGAGCGACAGCTATTAACGCGTATAATTTTTTCATGATACTTTGGTTAGAGATATTTTAAGAATGGCAAATGTACCTTTTTTTTAAAATCAGTCAACTTTAGTCAGGTCATTTTAACTAACATCTCATGCCGTATTTCAACTGGAATTCAAGGATTTTGGAAGTATTATGAATAAAAAAAAGGACACCCCGAAAAGTGTCCTTTTTTTAAAAAATATTGAATAATAAATTACTTCACAATTGAAATCGATTGCGTGTTAACACCGGCATCAGAGATAACTTTTACAAAATACTGACCGGCAGGCATAGTGCTAAGATCTAATGACTGATTGTTCAGGCTGTTAAATTTCGATTCAAAAACAACCTGTCCTACTGTATTCATCACAGAAACAAGATAAGATCCTGATTTCAAAGAAGAATTGAGGCTGAACATACCAGTGCTCGGGTTAGGATAAACGGATACATTCTTTGATGTCAATTCAGAAACACCAACACCTGATGAACCGGAAAGATTAATGTCATCAATACGGAGACTTGTAGTAGAATCAGCATTTGTAACATGGAATCCGATATAGTAAATTCCGTTTGCCGGTAAAGTGAAACTTGCAAGATTCGTGAGGTAAAAGATGTTTGTAATCGTATGCGTCGGAATGAGGGAAAGAATCATACCGGAAGAGGATTGGTCGGTTCCCAGCTTAACTTCCAGATTAGCCTGAGTGGATGTGCTGGATGTACGATAGAAATAAGAGAGGTCGTAATTAGTAGAGTCATTTAGCTCCAGACATGTTGTATACAGCCAGT
>CAYMMN010000075.1:0-11427 GCA_964391495.1 uncultured Flavobacteriales bacterium
ATATGTCCTTTCAGAGGAGCGCCAACAAGAGCAAGATCACCGACGATGTCGAGCAGTTTGTGACGCGCAGGTTCATTCTGAAAATGCAATTTTACATTGTTCAGAAACCCTCTTTCCGCAGTAACTCTTTCTTTATTGAAAACTTTCGCGAGGTGATCGAGTCTTTCCTGTGATACAGGTTTATCGACAACAACGATCGCGTTATTGATATCACCACCTTTGATCAGGTTATTATCGAGTAACATTTCGAGTTCGTGCAGGAAACAGAAAGTCCTGCAATCACTGATTTCATTTTTAAATTCACCGATGTTATAAAGTGTCGCGTGTTGCGTTCCCAATAAATCGCTGTTGTAATCAACCATTACAGTGATGCGGAAATCTTCGCTTGGAACAGCGAGCATCTCGGTCTTCCGTTTCGGATCTTCGTAAGTGATGTTTTCACTCAACATGTAATACCGACGCTCTTCTTTTTGCTCCTGAATGCCTGCTTTTTCAAGGATGTCGATGAAAGGCTTTGAACTACCGTCCATGATCGGAACTTCAGGACCGTCGATTTCCATGAGCACATTGTCGATCTCCATACCAGCCAATGCGGCCAGAACGTGCTCTATGGTGCTGATACGGGCTCCGTTCTTGCTGATCGTGGTTCCACGGTCGGTATCGGTTACATTGTCCACATCGGCTTCCACAATCGGCTGACCGGGAAGGTCAATTCGCTGGAATTTATAACCGTGATTTTCCGGAGCCGGTTTGAACGTAAGGTTCACACTCGCGCCGGTGTGCAATCCAACTCCCGATGCGGTAACCGGGTGCAGAATAGTCGTCTGACGAATGATTTCTGGGGTAGTAGATGGTGCCGGACTTCCCTTCTGAACTACGGAAGCCTCTACAACTGTCTGATTTTCAGCCATTTTATAAAATTTCAGAAAACAAGACCGGAACGAAATGCCGGGGTTTTGGCCAAAAATAAAAATAAATATTAAATATACCCTAAGAAGCTGAACAGATCGCCAACAATACATGCAATAATCATCTTCAGATTTCCAAATTGGATCCTGTTCATTTGACAACCCGAATCAAATTCTATGATAAATATATTCCTGAAAAAATCAGAATCCTGCTATTCAGTCCAATTCCCTCATCAACAGGAATACTATCTTCTGTTTTTGAATTTAAGAAAGTGCTTCTTTCTTTTGACTTCAGATAATAATTAATAATATTGCCTAAAATGAAAGATTCCCATGAAATTTAAGACAGTCGCACCACTCACCTTTTTCTCAGCTCTGTTTCTTTTACTGTTTTTTGGTCAATTTGCTCAGGCTCAGGAAGCGCCAACATGTTCAACGGAAGAAATGGATGATTTCATCAACCAGGATCCGAACGATGACTACTATTTCTGTTTGAGAAGGGTGTGTAATGATTTAAAAACCCAGGAGTACGATTCTGTTCGCTATTACCTGGAAAGAGCAATGTTTGGAAACGAGAATAAATTCACCATGTCTTTTCCAAACAAAAAATTAAGGGATCTAAAAACCTTTTTAGGAAACGATGTTTTCTCAGCGAAACCACGATATGATATTTCCGTGGATTATACTGTCGCCTCTGAACCTGCGGCAACCAGTTCTGCCGGTACTGATAATTCTTCCACTCCATCAAACACGGCTCCTCCTGTTGAGAATACTCCTACCAACACTGAAACACCTGTAGCAAGCTCAGGTACAGGAGAGGTAAAAGAAGATTTGTTAAGCAAATCCAACGACAACGCTAGTTTTGAATTGGACGAAACAACAAAAGCTGAACTCAAGGATAAAGCACTGACAAAGTCAAAAACTTTCGGCCAGCTCATCGGTATCATCGCGGATAAAACAACTCTTGAAGACATTGCTCAAACAAGCATCCTGAATGCACTGGATTTATTCTTAAATGAAAATTCAACAGTGGGTGTTACATCTGTTCGTCAACCGGAGGCACAGAAACCATTAAAGGTGCGTAAATACTTAAATCGATTACGCATGCTTCAATACGAAAAAGTGGAGATCCAGACTTCTGATTACTACATGGTGAAAGATCTCAAAAAAGGACCTGATGGAAATTACTATGGTTGGGTATCCTTCAAACAAAGATTCAAAGGTTATGTAAAAGATCTTCCTGCTTACGAAGATCTTACAAGTAAAAGCATTAAAGTTATTGTCCGTAAAATGCAAAAATTTGAGAATGGAATTCCTCAAGACTACTGGGATGTTTTTCTGGTAGATGTTCTTGTACAGGAAACTAGCGCCAATTAGTGAATGATTAAAATTAAAGTACTTCTTCTTTACTCTTTTCTATTACTTCCTTTCTCGATTCGGTCTCAAGGTCTTTACGAAGATACACGCTGGAAAGAAAACCATGCACTGGAAGTTAAAGTGCTCGATGAATTTATTGACAGGTTCAATAAAGATACGAGCTCTGAATTCTTGTCGAATCTCAGAAATATTTATCGTGGCAAACTCCCTCCCCGCTCCACGATGGTAAAATCCCTTTTTGATCGCAATCAGAAATGGGATACAAGCCTGGTAAAAAATTTCGCCTTAACTGTTACCAAAAAGGGTGCGCCAAGGTTTATTCATTTCAATGACAAGGACTGGTATGCGCACGTTCGATGCAAGGTCACCTACCAGGGGAAATCAAAACAGCTTGACCTGATTTTAAAAGTTGAAGAAGGAATCAATCATTCTGAAAAATGGGTCATTGTAAGTGCAATGGCGGATTTTCTGAAATTCAAATATCCAAAATCCGGATCAAACATTCCGGTACCACGACTATGCGGATCGGACCTGAGGGATCCAAACAACCAAACCACTGTATTTTTGGACCCGATGAGTCACGGTACAAATTTCATCAATCTTTACCAGGCTTTTGAAGATCCTCCCAAATTTAAAGACTATCTTTATGAGGGACCACTTACTGAACAAATTCAATTGCTGATGAAACTGGTCAATGAAAAATCAATACGATTTGATTATGTCCAGCATATCTCCTACCATTTTCTTCAATTGCCCGGTTACATTATGGTTGTTGAATATTTCAACCGTAATTCCAAAAATTCCGGTTGGCTGATCAGCAATTTATTAAAAGTGAATTACCGTTCCAAACCTGTTTACAAAAATCAATTTCTAAATGTTCTGCAAGATGAATAAGTCTACATACTTTCTAATCATCTTATTTTTTAGTGCAGTCAGTGCTTTTGGCCAGGGTGTTTTGATTACCTGTGAAGACACGGTTACTATTCGCTATCGCGCTGAAAACAGGATTCAGGATTTACAGCGACGAATGAATTTTATCACCGATGCAAGTACTTCCAAACTTGATTTTGATGAATCCTATTTAACAGCAGTTAAAGGACAGTCGAGATTATTTTATAATGACTCCGTTATCATATCGAATGACCTCGATCCGCAATCAATCAGCAGTGGCAAATGGAATGATAACTTATATGTAAAAAATTACCTCAACCAGCTCTACTCTACTTATACCAGAAATGAAGAAGGCGATCCAACTATCTTCTTTTCAAATATCCGAACAACGCATCTCAAACAAACAAGTTATTATTATGTGAACGTTTATTTTGACTGCGAATACAAGAGCACTTACAAACCAACAGGACAAACCTATCCGAAATTTTCACGTGTTGCAGAATTGAAAGTCGAACCGACCGGAAAAACAGGGAATGGAAAAAATGAATGGACTGTTACCATTAACTCTATCAGTTTCTCGAGACCCGGAGCTTTTGAAAGTGATGTGCAAAATGAGGTTACGGATATTACCGGTGCCATGGATTGCGATTCAAAACAAATGCTTGGAGATTTTATCAAAAGCGATCTTGAATTGAGAAAAAGTAAAGCTTCCGATCTTGCAATCAAAGCTGATCTGGCAGCAAGCCGGGGTTATTTTGAAGACGCGAAAATTAATATCAGCAGAGCGATCAGTCTGGACACCTCCAACATTGCTTATAAACTCAAACTAAAAGATTTTCAGAAGGAAATTGACCGTCGTGAAGGTGACGCGAAGAAATCTAACCTATGGGCTCAGCAGGCTGATTACGCTTTCAAATTTCGTCGTTATCATGTAGCCGACAGCTTGTATTCCCAACTCTCTCTCCTGGAAGCAAAATACAGAGCACCGGAAGGTGAGTCTAGAAAAAAACAAATTAGTCCGATCATTGCTAAAACTGATGGTCTGCAAGGATTGTTTAGCAGAAATCAATTCGAACAAGTCATCAATCAGTGCACAATGTATCTGCAGTCGGACAACAATAGCACTCCGGAATATTTTTACTGGAGAGCAAAAGCCTATGCTGCTTCAAACAATTACAAAAGGGCGATCTCAGATCTCAACCAGGCAATTCAGTTAGATGAAAATTACCTTGATGCGTACGAACTCAGAGCCAACAT
Source organism: uncultured Flavobacteriales bacterium (assembly GCA_964391495.1). Lineage (GTDB taxonomy): Bacteria > Bacteroidota > Bacteroidia > AKYH767-A > 2013-40CM-41-45 > JADKJP01. The sequence goes on from CAYMMN010000075.1 coordinate 4,434, forward strand.
TAAATTGCAGAATGAAGATCGTTCCGGAGCATTAAGTGATTATTCAACCCTAAAATCCAAAGATCCTAAAAACGATTTCTACTTTATCTCCAGCGCAAGAGCACAAAAAGAAGTCAAAGATTATGACAAAGCGGTTCGGGATTACGAATCCGCTCTTCAGATAAATCCGGAAAATGCCACAACTTATTTCGAATTGGGAGAAGTAGAATACCTGGTGAATGATTATGATATCGCTCAAAAGAATCTGACCCGTGCCATTGAGAAAAGAAAAAACTATCCTGAAGCCAACTATTACCTTGGTCAGATTGCCATGAAGGATAGCAAGTCAGACAGATATCTCAGGGCGGGAAATTATTTTAAGCTGGCAATCACACAAGGACTTAGCCCCGAACTGAAAAATGTCATCATCCAAAAAGCGGATGAATTTTACAATGGAGCAAAAGAAAATACGAACCCTCAGAATTCATTAGCCCCCCTGAATTGCGCTATTCAGATTTACGACAACAAACCGGACTACTTTATTGCCAGAGGGAATGCATATTTAAAATTGGGAGATCTGAGAAAAGCAATCGCGGACTACAGGGCGTCTACAATTCTTGAAAACACCGATTACAAAAATTTCTATCTGTTGGGAATAGCTTATTACGAAAATGAACAACTCGATAGTGCGAAAATTGCCTTTTTCAAATCATTGGATATAAAAGACAATTATTATCCTTCGAAGATTTACCTGGGTCACACCTATTTTAAGGAAAAAGAATACTCAAAATCGATCAGCTATTTCTCGGAAGCTCTGACTTTCAAAAAGGACTCGGCCAGAATTTACTTTTATATAGGCAATGCTTATTCCCAATTGCATCAACCGCAACAGGCATTGGATTTTTATGCCAAAGCAATTGATCGTGATGAAGAAGATCCTGATTTTAATGTCGGCAGAGGGAATGTTTATTTTGACCTTAACGAATATAAGCAGGCTATTAAAGATTACAATCATGCTCTTGGCCACAATCCGGAACTTGCAGAAGCACTGTTTCACCGTGCTCAATGCCTTGTAAGGATGGAAGATTATGACCCTGCCCTTACGGATCTGAATAAATATCTTCAGAAGAACAGCATGGATGCGGAAGCACTACGTTTAAGAGGAATGTGTCTCGTGCACAAGGAAAATTACCCGATGGCAATTGAAGATTTTAAAAGCGCGAAAAAAATTGACAAAGCTTATGTCTCTGAACCTTTGCTGAATAAAAATCTTGCTTATTCCTATTTAAAACTGAATGACCCTGTACATGCCTTGGATTGCTCCAATCAGATTCTTCAGATGGATCAGAAAAATCCGGATGCATTGTTGTATAAAGGGATAGCGTTGTATCAGCAGAATAAAATGAACGACGCGATGGACGCCTTTAAAGAAGCATTTCTGACAGGATCTTTTTCGAAAAAAGCCATTAAAAACAATTCACTTTTGGGGTCACTACTGAAGAACAGTGAATTCAATACCATCTGCAACCAATACCTGCACTGAGTAATTATTGTTTCAACGATTGTAAATGAGATCACCAGGGGATTTCATCAGAATTTTTCTGGCTACCATTCCAGTCACCAGCATAGACACAAGGAAAATTACAATAATCACAACAAGGATGAGCCTGTCAGTGATCTGAAAATAATTGTAATTTTTATCCATGCCCAGGTACACCCCAATGAAACTGTCTATTACTTTGCCCGACAGGAATGCAATAACAAAACCCGGAATCATTACAAGTGTAACAAACAGCATCATGATGCTGGAGTACAAACGGTTCGTTTCGTAATTATTCAAGCCGAATGCTTTTAATGTACCAAGGTTCATTTTCACTTTAAGTAAATGCAACCTTAACACATTCATAATAAAAAGAGCTATACAAAAGACAGCGAAAAAGAGTAAGCCAAAACTAATAATCATGGTTACTTTGCTCATGAAATTAAAATTCTCCTTCTCCCGAATCGCGGAATCATCCAGTTCAATTACTTCCTTCTCCCCTTCTTTCTTAAGTTCCGCTAAATACTGTTTAAAGGAACGGATGCTGTCAAGACTTCCATTAAAATTAATGCATAAAATATCATCTGATAAAATCTGAAAATTCTCATTGAATTGTGCCAGATCATAAAATGGTACAACTTTGTCTGACCACTTCTTTACACCAGGAGCATTCATCAACTTACCGGTAAATTGCGCGACGATTAATTCATTATCAGGTTCGGGGGAAAAGCGGATTTCTGCAACCTTACTCTGACCCGTATCAACAAGATGGTCCGAAACAATATCCATTTCGGGACTCCAGTCAGAAAAGTCAGTCATTCCTGAAATCGCAGCTTTTACATCTTTCGTAAATTCCGGAATACTCTGTTCAGGAAGAGACAAATAAAGACAAACCTTGTTTTTATGGACAAAAGGATCAAACGTATTTTCTTCCGCTTGATCCAAAGCCTGTTTGAAATAATTTGTAGTCACAAAAAGATTCTTACCTGGGATAGAACGTACAACAGCGCGAATTGGAACAGGAATGCGTTCGAAAATATCCTGTTCTCCATTGAATCTTTTAAAACCGATAAAAACAAATCTGTCTTTGATTGAATAGTGATATGCAGAAAGAAACTGGCTGGTCACAATAATTCCAAAGTCCGCAATACCGGTAAAATTACTTCCGGCAACCAAATTATCTTTGGAAAGAATGTCCTTCAACATCGGATCCGGCGGAACATCATTTTCTATGGTTCTCCCCTTCTCTGAAAACACTCTGATTTTATCGAATGAATTATTATCAAATACAGGCAGAAAATACTCAGGATAACTTGTCGCTGAAGCGTATTGAAATCTCTTCTTGTTTGCCGGCTCATTGAGCACTTCCTTAATTTCAAGGAATCGTTCCCCTGACTGAGCATAAGGAATTTTTAATGTGACCCAGTTGACAAAAGCGTCTTTTAATTTCAGGTCAATATAATTCAGGGTTCCATTTGCAAACCCGAGGACAAGCAGAGAAAATACCGTCAGGAATAAAAGTATGAAGTAATTTAAATAATTTTTGCCGTACAAACTTTTCAATTCGTTCCGGATAAATAACCGTGTAAATCCGGTTTCAGAAAGTTTGGATTTTACAGGTGTTAGTACAGACTCAGACTCTTTCCCCTCCGAAGAATAGAGATTCCGGATGCGGTTCCGGAAAGCAATCCGTTCTGACTCTGAAAAATTTTCCCATTGACCGCGTTGAAACACATTTTCCGGATGAATTACACCGAAGTTTTCACCCGGATCTTTGGTTATCACCGCGATCTGATCCGCGTATTTTAATGCAAGATTGATGTCATGTGATACTACAATGGCTGATTTGTCATTCGCACAAGCACCCTTTACAATTTCCATCAGCTCATGCGCATTCACCTCGTCGAGGTTGCCAGTTGGCTCGTCGCAGAAAAGCACACTGGAATTCACATTGAGTGCTCTCACAAATGACAAACGTTGACGTTGGCCACCGGAAAGATTTGTCGCAAGAGTAAACTGGTTGACTTGCTTTGAACTCAAACCGACGCGATTCAGGATCAATTCAGCCGGCTTTACCACTTCTGCAAAACTTCTTTCAGCTTTTACCATTTGAGACAAACAGATATTCTCAAAAGCAGTAAAATTTTCCATCAGGTTATTTTCCTGGAAAATAAAGCTGTAGTGATTCTTACGAATACTGTTCAGCAATTCGGAATTTTCAGGTTTCCAAACAGACTCCAATGCAATGGTCTCCTGACCGGTTCGTGGACTAAATACAACCTTGCCGTCGGCAAAAGTGTTATTCATTAAGCCAAGCGTTTCCAAAAGCGTACTCTTTCCTGAACCTGAAGGTCCTAATAAAAAAGTAAGCTTCCCTCTTGGAATACCAAACTCACGAATATACAATACACGATTGTGGTTCGTCCTGTCGTATGAACAGGAAAGATCCGTGATATTAAAAACAAAATCCTCCATGACAAAATCCGGATCAATAAATCAGCTGCTCAATGCAAAGCTTCAGCGGGAATCCAATAATAGGTCTGATCATAACTGGTGAAAGAATAAGAATGCCGGGAACGTATTCTCTCCAAATCAGTTTTAATATCATTGATTTCGCCTGCGATATCCTTGAGAATCTGGACCGTCACAGTTCTGGAACTTTCGAGATCAGAAATTGTGTACTTCGTAAATAAATCACTTCGTGAAGGCAAACCTGTAATCAATCCCATGATTTCAGCAAGTGATTTTTTATTGATTGCAGACTTCGACTCTCTCGAACCGTAATAAGAAATCGCCAACTGCTTGTATGAATCCACCAGATTCTTTCTCAGCTCCTGTTCAGTTGTCGCGTTTCCGAGTTTACGAAACTGGATGATCAGGTCATACAAATCATCGTCATCCATAAACAGAACAAAATTAAACAGTGGTTTCTTTAATTTGTTTTGTTTTACCGAAGCATATGCTTCAACAAAAATCTGGAAATTGGTATTCACATCCAGCTTTTGAAATGCAGAAGGATCAATTTTGGAGTTCTTAAGCAAGAGGTATAATTCTTCATCCATCTTGATGGCGGTTGCCCCTATCCCTTTCACTTTCGCGTCCCACTTACTCAGGATCATTTCATTGTCCTGATTCCTGTTCGTGATCACATCTTCAATCTGCTCCTGTATATAAGACGGAGAATTTGGTCTGTTGGGAGAAGCTGCAGTAAGCTTGCCCGGAACAGGACTGTCTCCACCGGGGAATACCAGAGAAAATTCATTTTGCAGGCGTTTGTCAGTGCTCTCAAATTTGATTCCGGTAACTTTAGAAACCTTCGTCAGCTTCACATCGTCCAGACGATCACGAATCTTCTTTGCGGATTGCTTAATCAGTTCTTTTGACTGGCTAACGAATCGCTGTTCATCTTCACCATTATATTGAACCTGAAACGAAACGAGGCTGCATTGCATATCCGCTAGTGCTGAACTCACATTTGTTTCATCAAAATTATATTTATCAATCAGGTAATTTCCACCGGAACCAATCACCATCACAATATTGTTTTGTTCCTTTTTACGGAATAGTTTTACAGCTTTTGAAATACCATAATACATGGCTGTACCATCCGATTTTACTTTAGAACAAGGAAGAGCTGTAGAAGTTTGCTTTTGTAGAAAATTCGTTACAGTACTGATGTTGGAAGAAAGATCCTGAAGTGAAACGATCTGTTCATTTTCACAAGAATAATTTCTATAAACTACAGCTCCATAGTTAAATTTATTCCTCGAATCTGATTTCAATAAACTCATACTGTTTTGGATCGAGCTGATTACACTTTGCATATAAGGCTGAACTTTTTCAGATCCATCAATTACAAAAACCACATTAATAACCCTGTAATCATCACGAGCCTGATTGTATTTCTTTTCTATGTCTGCCTGCTGATCCGTTGTGATAATGGCTTTACCATTCTTATCCAATACATCGGTGATAAATCCTGTTTTTAGAATTCCATTCTTCTGATCTGAAATTACCGGGAATCGCTTTTCGGAAAGTTGCATTCCTTTATCATAAGGATCCTGATATTTCAATGGATTTACTTTTTCTCCATTCTGATACTTACGTGCCTTCTCTTCTGATTCGAACAATCCCGCCTGAACTCCGGCAGCTTTCCGTTCAGCAACAGCTTCGGTTTTTGAATTTGGCTCCAGACACAGGCGTTGTCCCCATGGCCTGAGGTTAACTTCGGGCACCCAACCCAATACATCTGTCTTGGCACTGATCACAGAAATATCCTCACGCTTGCCAATAAGATAAGCACCGTTTTCATATTTGTAAATAAAAAGGAAGTCAAAGAGATTGATATCGTTTTGTGTTCTCGTCTTCAACGCCGGTGAAGCATATAAAGGAAATTTCTCCTGTGAGATTCTTTTGAGCTCTTCCAGATTTTCAAAAACCTTATAATTCCGAATAACAAGACCCTTGAGATTAAAGTTTGTTTTCAGAGTATCAATCAGGCATTTCTTCCACAGGAGCAATCGACTTTTTTCAATCCAACCATAATCCAGGGAATCATGTTGAATAGTATACTTATCACCCAGAGTACCATCGTATCGAGCAATACGCACAGCATTCCAGCGTTCCTGGATAACAAAAAAGGCATCCATAAACTGCAATGTCTTAAATGGAGTTTTCAGATATGGATCTTTGTAAGTCTGATTGTTATCCCTGTCGGAATAAACACGCCAGTAACTATACTCACCTTCTGCAGTTTTAGCATTCTCCGGTACTAATTTCCCGGTTGGCTCAAGATAATCTTTTGGCATTCGTTTCACTTTCATTCCCTTTACATGGTCCTGAGCCAACGCAAAAAATGGAATTCCCAGCAAAAGAATGAGGAATGAACTAATAACTTTCCGGTATCGCAAACCGGACATCCTGCATATCGAATTATTCTGATTCAAGTGTTTAACTTTTAACAATTGTAAAATTGATTCTCCGTTCTGCATAAGTCGACCCATTGAAGAAATTTAAGTACTGGGATAACATGGTTTCATTCAGGGAGGTGATTTCTTTATTGTAATACAAGTAGACATTAATTTCCGCATTTTTCTGTGCAAAAAGGGCGGAAAATTCGCGTGCAAAATTTGTAAGAATGGAATTCGGATCCGTTTGCAAACTTCTGAGTGAATTTTCAGAAAGTAAAAAATGGAAATTTACTTTATCTTTAATCACACCAACAGAATCATAAAGTACTTCACGAATTCTTTTTTTGTCTTCAAGAAAATTAGGTATTGCTGTATTCTGTTCAAAGATACCATCACGAAATTCAAAAGTAAATACATCCTCCTTTCGGAAAGTTACCTGAGGCCGATCACCGTTGCTGCGAAATAAAATAAATCCTCTATCTGATTGCTTCAGCAACTTCCGGATATCCAGAGCCATTCTTTCAATTAAAGAATCGTTGAGTCCAATGGCATCCGGTCCATGGTT
>CAYMMN010000076.1:0-11246 GCA_964391495.1 uncultured Flavobacteriales bacterium
ATCATCACTCCGGTTTTCTGATAATCCGCAGAAGGCACTACCCAGTCGGGATTATATTGAGCAAATAAAAACTGGAAAAACAATGTAAATGAAAGGGTGGTAAATAATTTCTTCATGTTTGGCTCTTTGGACAAATCTAATCTTGTCTCTTTCGTCCTTAAAAATATACTTGATGAACAGGAAAAAACAGGACTTGAATTGGTAAAATGAAAATAAATTTCCGCAAAATCACTTTAAGGAAAGTGATTTTAGACACCAAAGTGGCATCAATTCCACCTGTACATGGGAACTTTGAGCGAAATAAAAATATCTCCCTTATTAATCCTTTAAACGAAAGGAAAAGCCCAAAGCCATGTAATAGTCAGGAGCGTTCTCAGTAATTCCTGCACCTCCTGAAATATCCAGCAAAATATTTTCATTCAGCAGAAAATTCAACCCGCCATCAAAACGATGATCCGCCTTTGAGAACTGAGGTGCAAAACCATATACTTCAACATACGCTCCAAATTTATCACTGATGGAATAGCCGGTTGTCAGTGTATAAATAAATGCCGGTTCCGGTGTTTCTCCATTCCATTCAGCACCAAGATTGTAGCTCAATGTGAATTTCTGAGATAAAGTGTGTTGCATCGTGAAGCGAAATGCCGGAGCAAAATAAGTTGATTTGAATTCTTTAGAAGCCCAATTGGGAACAGAGAGATAACCAATAAACGAAGTTATGGGTAACAAACCCTTTTCATCAGTAATTTTTTCTTTGAATCGCAAAGTGATTGGCGTCAATCCGGAAATGGTTTCTTTGGTTTTCAGTGTTGCGAATTCAGTGATGATGCCCAATTCAAAATGATCATTGAGGCCATATTTAAACAAAATAGATGGATCAGAAAAGGACTGAACATCCGGATCTGTTTGCTCAAAGGAAAGTCCGGTCTCCATTTGAAAATGATTTACCGGAACTGTATATGGAGTTTCTGTCTGATCGGGGCGATCCGTCTGAATAGGTCCCGGGCTCTGAGCCTTTATCAGAGTGTGAACATTCACGAATACGATCAGGAGGAGGGGTAATTTTATCTTCACAATAACAATGAAATTTTTATAGAAATCCTTTTTTGTTTAAGCAAAATTGCAAGGCCGAAATTAACCGGAATGCTCCTGTTTCACAAATGATTTTATCTCTCTTACAGTTTCCTATTCAATATTAAGCCCTTTGTCGATTTCGTCAAAGGTCGGGATAAAATAATGGCCGGGGTAACCAATCTTACCTTCCGCGGTCAGGATTATATCCCGCGGGTCTCCCTCAAATTGATCTTCAAAAATTCCTTTTAGCAAATCAAAATCATCTTCCGCCAGAACCAGAATACTTCTTGCAAGCTGATCAGGTCCTACGTTCAAAGGCATTTTCCATAAACTAAGCAATAATTCTTTTACTTTCTGCTGATCATCCAAGTCAACATAAAATGATTCGACCTTTTTATTTATATCATCCGGCAGACTGTTCATTTGTAAAATCTATAAATTGGAATTTAGCTATTGAATGTGACTCGTGAATATCACATTCTAATCTACCGTGATTACTTTTCCCTTTAATATTTTTCCATTGATATTCACTTCAATGAAATAAATGCCCTTGCATTCGTTTCTCAGATCAATTTGTTCTAATCCCTTGGATGAATAAATTTTTTGTCCGTACACATTGAAAATTATTACATCAAAATCCGTACTTGTATTCTGCAATGCTATTTTAAAAATCCCATTGTTCGGGTTGGGAAACATGGATAAAGTTGCAGACTTATCAAAATCATTAATACCAATCGAAGACGTACAACCCGTAAAACCAATCACATCATCCCACAAATCCGACTCAGCGGTTCGGATTCCGCACTGACTGCCATCCGGAGTTGCTTTGATTTCGAGATAACAATCCGTTGCGCTCTGATATTGTGGCCATGTTACCAATGTTCCTCCATTAGGGTTTCCTGTGGCAGCAAAATTTGCCCAGTAGTTTAGCATCACCTGCTGAACGGAATCATCCTGAGGTTTGAAAAGCGGACCTGTGCCGAGTGTCGCGTTTTCCCAATTATTAAATACATAAAAAAGTTCCATCCCATGATATGAACCATAGGGCTCCAGCTGTGCAATGGTATGTCGGTGTGTATAGAAATATCTCCAAACCGGTTGGGTTTGATTCAGACTTACACACTGAGCTGTTCTTTTTGTAGTAGAAGTAAATTGCGCGTCGGTCAAAATACCAACATAAGACTCTCTGGCTTCGGTATTATTTGCACCTGAAGGATACAACAAATGCGCCTGCGCCTGATAGGGAGCCGGAACTTTGCTATTGATCAATGCTGTCACCATAGCAGGTGTAACAGTTGGAGGTGCTGAAAGACTCATTTCCTCCGCGTTGGATCCGATCAATAGCGGTACTTTATTATAATTTCCACTCTCAAAAGTGTTTATCGGAAAATCGGTGAAAACTACATTGTCCACCACAGCTGACCAATTCAATTGCACAGCTCCGCCTGACAAAGGGCTGGTTTCAAAATACATCAGAGAATCACTCGAAAGGTTTCTCAGGTGAGCAATTTTTTGAACATCGGTTCCGGTGCTGATGAAACTATCAACAAAGGAGACACCTCTGTTCTTTGTAAAATTATAATCACTAATCGAAGGAGCCGCGCTTTCGATAGCCGCGCGTTGAAATAATCCGGAAGCCAATGGTGATGTCAGCAGGTTTCCAACATCCACGCCTCCCGCGCTCTCTCCAAAAATCATCACTTTAGAAGGATCTCCACCAAAAACACTAATATTATTGTGAATCCAGTTAAGTGCTAAAATCTGATCCATTGCAGCGTAATTTCCCGACACGCCGTTTATATTTTCGGCTTCCAGACCGGGATGAACCAAAAATCCAAGAGGACCTAATCGATATTGGATAGTTACAACAACAACATTTCCCCGTTCAGACAAATTTTTTCCAATATACATTTGCGTGCCGCCCCCTTCTTCGCTTGCGCCACCCTGCTGATTTCCGCCTCCATGAATAAAGACCATTACCGGCAGTGATCCGGAATTAATTTGTGGAGTCCACACATTAAGATACAGACAGTCCTCATCTCCTTCAAGTGTATATGTTGTTCCGCCCTGTTCAAAATGTTTCTGAGGGCATACCGGAGAAAAACTATCCGCTAACAATACACCTGACCAAGCATCAGGATTTCTCGGAGCTTTCCATCTCAGGGAATCTACCGGAGGTTTTGCAAATGGAATTCCAAGAAATTGATAAATGTTTCCATTCGCGCTTCCCTGAATTTGCCCATACTGAGTCGTCACCATCTGCGCGTGAAGCCCGGACAAACAAAAGAGAAAAAGAATGATGCCGCTTATTGTTTTCATACTTATTATTGGCAAGTCTGCAATTTCCGATACTTTCAGGAAATGTTTCTATTGCTAATTACAAAGTACGAAATAATTTATTGTTCTTTCAGGGCAAAACCGGAATTTATTCAAACAAAAAAGCCGGAAACATTTATCCAAGGTTATTGAATAAAGTTCCGGCTGGTTAAACACAGGATTTGTATTTAGTATTTCATTGCCTCTTTGGTGTGGAATTTTTTAAGAAAGCCAATCTGCCCGATATCATAACTTTCATGCTGGGCTAAAAAGGCTATAGTTCCTCCAAAAGTAAAATCTCCAACCGGACTTTTTAAGGGGCAATCTGCAGCCAAATGTTCTTCAGTTACTGAAGCCAATGCTTCCCTGAGCAATTCCGTTGCTTTGTTCCATTCAGCTTTTATTTCAGAAACGGAAGGATATTTCGCTGAGGGATCAAACGGTTTGAAATTTTCAAACATTCCTTCATAAGGATTTTTAGCCACGGGCTTTCCCAGCATCGCGCAGATATTGTAGCGGGCCCAAACTGTATGCGTACCGAGCCATGACAATGGGTTGTTGTGATCACTGATACGTTCCTTTGCCTGAGCATCGGTTACGCCATCAAATGCATTGATAAATAAGCGGCTATTCAGATTTAGAATTAGCTCTGATTGATAGATAGATTTTGCCATAAGGTTGAGTTTTTGATAGGATTTGATTGATTATACCTTAAGACGGATGAGAAAATCTGAATTGGACAATTCCGAAAAAAATTATTGCGCCTTACTAAAATGAATTGAATAATTAGGATTGATTCGGAATGACTTTAGATAAGAGCCGCCCGGGAAATAAGGCGGCTATTTTGTAATTGCATCCTATCAACACTGGTGTATTCCATGAGATGAATATTGGCACAAATCATAAGCCAGAATAAAGCGTTCGCAGGAAATTCAAGAAGTGCTCTTGAGATAATGTCTTTTACTCTACGATCATATTTCCTATCCCAACTTTTATTCCGGCTTCTTCCAACTCCAAAAAGAAAACACCCGAATGCAATTGATCTTTTTGAATCCTGAATTGATTGCCAGATAAATGATTCATTTGTAATACGACCTGACCGTAAACGTTGTACACATTCAATGTCGCGTCATGGAGTTTTACTTCTGTATGTATTGTGCAATTGGTATGAACAGGGTTAGGAAATACTTTGATTGATTGGATATTATCTCCCGGTGAATCTATCCCCGTTATCGTTCCATGCGCGGAGCTGTCGATCCTTGCCAGAAAAATATCCGCTGTTCCGTTCGCGATATTCGTCAATGTGTCATTTCCAAAAATTGCGGCTGCATAAGTAAAACTTCCGCTGACAAAAACGCTGCCCAGACTATCAAGGATCATTCCTGATCCTCCTCCATAAATGCCTTTCGCCCACAGTGGCTCTCCATTGCTGGTAACTTTAAGTACAAATCCGCCAAAGAAATTTTCGGTATATGTAGTAGTATCAACTGTAATGCTATATGCACTTGCCGAACCAGAAAGAAAAATATCATTATACTCATCGGTTCGGATGACGGCGCCTCCATCAGAAGAGCCTCCTCCGGCTCGAATCGCCCAGAGTACATTTCCCTGGGGAGAATATTTTATAAGATAAATATCGCTTGAAGTATTCATCATACTGTTGTTGTTGGACAACGTAAAGTTGCCAAATTTAGCGGTAGAACTCGAAAAACTTCCAGTGACAAGCAGGTTATTCTGTGAATCGATACACATGCCTCCACCGTTAACATAACCATTTCCTGATCCATCATTACCTGCGGACCACAGCATATTGCCCGCGCTGTCATACTTGGCGACAAAATAATCCGTGCATCCGGAAGTAATACATTTACCCATGACCTGAAAACTACCTCCAAAAATTGCAGCTGCATCAAAGTAGCCGGAGATAAAAATATTTCCATCATGATCAGCAAGAATACTGTTCCCTGAGGTATTGCCTCCACTGTATTCACCTGTAAGACGCAGCAAATTACCGGAAGAATCGTATTTCGCTATGAACATTCCCGTATAAGCAATGGAAGGATTGACTAACAAATCATTTCCAAAACGAATGCTGTCTCCATCGAAAGATCCGGTGACATAGACATTCCCGAATCTGTCAGGAGCAATGCCTCCTACCCTGTCACCAAATCTTCCTGCACCTGTTTTAGCCCAAAGTACATTTCCCGAACTATCGTACTTCGCGATAAATAAATCACCGTAATTTGACGATATGTCATCGGCATTGAAGAATGTGTTATTCCCAATCTGGATTGTATCGCTTTTGAAATACCCGGAGATATACAAATTACCTTGCCCGTCAATTGTAATGAAAGAGGCTATGTCTTCGGCATTTCCTCCACCTCTTTTGGCCCAGATCACATTTCCGCTGGTATCCATTTTTGCTATAAAATAATCATAGTCACCTGCACTTGTCAGTGTATCAACTCCGAGTATGATGGAACAACAGGTAAATGCACCGGTCATATAAATATATTCATGTCCGTCAGAACAGGAAGAATAACTCACATCATGAGCCGAACCGCCAAACCTTTTAGCCCATAACCAATCCGGTGTTTGTGCAGTTGTGAATTCTATTGTTGCAATAAGAAAAATCAAAAGGTGTTTTAATTTCATACAATTAAGATTTGTAAAATGGGTAGTCGTCTATTTAATACTTCATTTCGTCAAAGTAAATAACCTTTGAATTAGCGTGCTAATCCTTCAATAAAGCCTGTTCTGATTCAATTCTTACACGGGAATCGTGCGTTTCGAAAATAGAAAATATTTTCTTCAGTAAAGATGCAAATGTCAAAAAGAAAGAAAATTGACCGTATTAAGAACTCACATTGGAAAGTTCTTGGGTATTATCCAAAAAATCTATTTCTCCCCATAAATTACGACCGCGTGAGAGTCTAATGCAAGTTTCCCTTCTGGATATTTTTGATCTAAAAGAGTATAAACTTCCTTCTTTATTTTTTCTTTCCTGTTTTCATCAACCTCTGCGAGTGCCGAAACAACGGGTGCCGCCAACTCAGTCATCATGTTCCAATAGACATCAGCAGTTTCACATTTCAGTTTACCGGGAATTTCTTTCGAAACAACTTTAGTAAATCCCGCTTTTAAAAACAGATCGGTCATTAAACCATCTTTTGCACATCTGAAAATACCCGGACTTCCGGGTGGTGGGGCAGGAAGATTTAAATCTTTCTTAATAATATCCATGATTGCAGCAACCCAAAAATTCTTTTCCGAACCGCTCCAAACCGTCGCGGCAATCCTTCCTCCGGGTTTCAACACACGTAACATTTCTTTAGCCGCAAGAAGCATATCGGGAAAAAACATAAAACCAAAACGACAGCTGATGGCATCAAAGGTGTTATCGGCAAATGGAAGTTCACAAACATCACATGATTTCGTTTCAATGTTTCCAATTCCTCTGCGAAGTGCATTCTCTTTTGCTATTTCAAGCATGCCTGCAGAAAGGTCAGTGATAATTACTTTTCCATCCGGAATCAGTTTTGCAATTGTCAATCCCGGTTCTCCTGTTCCTCCGGCGATATCCAGAACAAGATCTTTATTTTTTAGTTGAAGCAGACGAATCATCTCATCACCTACCGGTTTTAAAAAATCCATGTTCAGTTCATCCCACTTTTTCCAACCGGAAGAAAATTTATTCCAGGATGCTTTTTGTTGTTCTCGGATTTGGATTGATTGTTCTTCCATTTTAATCAAGTTGATTACAGGAGTTAATTAAAATTTGCAGACAATTTAGAAAATTGACTATAAAATGTAAAAATTCGATTCGCGCTGAATGAATAGTTAAATATACACAAGGATTTCGATTAGCTGAGTTAAAATCTGTTGTTTTATTTTTATTCCAAATGGAATTTATTTTTGACCAGATGATTATCAATCTGAATATTGACACTTAACCTTTTTAGTTTTTTTCTCAGATGATTTCACGGGTATCAATATTGAATATGTTAAAACCCTTTATTGATAAGGGTTTTAACATATCAGCCCCTTATTTGTTAACATTTGCTTTATTCTACCAAGCATAGGGAAACACTGGCCAAAAAACAATTCTAATACTTTATTAAACAGAAAGATTAACGTAAAATAGCTTTTCTCACTTCAAATTGACTGATTATCCCCCTAAGCAAAATGAAGAAATTTGCATGGATTGCATTTTTCATGCAATTTATTTACCCTTCTGTTTTTGGACAATTATTCATCAATGAAATTTGTCCGGCAAATAATTCTATCATCCAAAACCCATACGGGCAATATGATGATTACATTGAAATTTATAATTCCGGTGTACAAGCAGAGGATTTAGAAGGTTTTGGCCTCAGTGATATTACTGATTCTACACAGCGATATCACTTTCCATCTTATCATATTCGACCGGGTGAACGAGTGCTCGTTTTCGCCTCCGGGTCGGATGCGGTGCCTCCTGTTGACCATTATGAAATGCCTGTCAACGGAAATGGGACTTGGAATTATACCATTGGTTCTTCTCAATTAGATTCCGCATGGAGAAGCACAACCTTTGATGATAGTCAGTGGCAAAGTGGAGAAGGTGGAATCGGTTTTGGAGATGATGATGACGGCACAGTGGTCCTGCCCTGTCGTTCAGTGATGCTCCGACAATCTTTTATTGTGAACGATCCGTCCAGGATTATCAATGCGATCCTGATGATCGATTTTGACGATGGATTTGTCGCCTATTTAAATGGAGTTGAAATTGCCCGATTCAATATGTATCCCGGAACTCCCGATTGGGACGATCTGGCATCAGATGCACATGAAGCAGAAATTTATCAGGGGCTTTCTCCTGATTCGTTTGCTATCGACCGTGATTTGTTCTCTTCGGCAATACTGACAGGAAAAAATGTCTTGTCTGTAGAAGTGCATAACGTCACTACCAACTCCAGCGATCTTTCTGCTGTTCCATTCCTGATTTTAGGTGTAGCGGATTCCGGACAATTGTTTCCGGCTCCTCCGACATGGTTTCACCCTACATCTCTGTCTGTTTTTAGTGCCGACTTTAAACTTCGCAGAAGTGGTGAAACGATTTATCTTTTTAATCCGGAAGGTAATATTATTGATCAAGTGAGTTATCCTGGTCTGGAGACAGACCATTGTTACAATCGAACTACAGACGGCGCGCCAAACTGGTGTTACAGCAATTTGCCTACACCCATATTACCGAATAGTTCAACCAACTGTCATAACGGATATGCTCTCACTCCCGTCTTTTCATTTGCAGGCGGATTTTTTCAGTCCGGCATAACATTGAATTTATCAACTTCAATGCAGAATGCGCAGATTCGATTTTCGACAAATGGAAATGATCCTCAGATGAGTGATCAATTATACACTCATCCTATTATTATTGATTCGACTACAACAATTCGTGCACGCGTTTTTGCTCCGGGCTTTCTCCCGGGAAAAACCATTGGACATACTTATTTCATTGACGAAGCATCCCGTCTTCCGATATTTTCAATCAGTATGGATTCTTTGGATCTATGGGATGAGTATTCCGGAATTTATTCCACTGGTATCAATGCCGATTCCGCATGGCCACATTTCGGAGCGAATTATTGGCAGAACTGGAGCAAACCCGCAGCATTTGAGTTCTTTGATAAATCAAAACAGCACCTTTTAAGTTTTAATGCTGAAATTGAAATTTATGGAAACTACTCAAGAGCTGAAGTCCAAAAAAGTTTTGAAATCAAACTGAGTGATAAATTTGGAATGAATGAATTAAATTATCCTCTTATTTCGGATAAACCGTATATAACAAATTATGAAAACATTGTCCTTCGCAACGCCGGAACGGATTTTAAAATAGTTCATTTCCGGGACGGGTTAATGGAACGATTAATGAAATCAACATACTCGGGGTATCTCGCTGCCGAGCCGGTGAGAGTTTTCCTGAATGGACGCAACTGGGGTGTATATACAATCAACGAAAAACACAATCACACTTGGGTTGAAGCAAATTATAATTTGAAAAAATCCGAAATCGATTTTCTTACTGAAATTGGAGATGAAATTATAACAGTGGATGGCAGCGCAAATGATTTTTGGACTCTGTACAATTATAGTACTACTCAATCTGCATCTGATCAGCATTATTTCGATCAGGTTAATTCAATGCTTGATTTACAAAACTACGCGGATTACTTTATCGCGGAAACCTATTATAATAACGGAGACTGGATTGGGGAATGGACAAACAATATCAAAATGTGGAAACCGAAAGCTCCGGGTTCCAGATGGAAATATTTACTTCACGATCTTGATTTCGGATTTGATTTACATGGCGAAGTCACGGACAACAGATTAGAGATGGCCAGAAATCCGGACGCATTCAGTTATTCGTCAGAGATGTTTGATGCTATCCTGTACAATGAAAAATTCAAACACTATTTCATCAACCGGTATGCCGATTTGATCAACACAATTTATCAACCTGCAAATGTAGAAGCGGTAATGAAATCATTCAGAGATTCCATGTCACTTGACATGATTAAACATTTTGAAAAATGGGGAGGAGACACAAATACCTGGCGTTCAAACATCGATGATATGATGCAATTTGTGAATCAACGTCCGGAAATTGCACGCTCGATGGTCCTTAACCAGTTTTCACTTAGTGGAAAGGTGAGTCTGGAATTAAATGTTATCCCTGCAGGAGCAGGAAGAATTGAAATCAGTACTGTGACTCCCGAGTCGTATCCATGGACAGGAATTTATTTCAACGGAAATCCTGTTACGGTAACAGCAATTCCAAATCCGGGTTATACGTTTGATCATTGGGGTTCCGGGCAATTGTCGGGATACGGAGCTGATCAATCTGTGATGATTAATTTTACCTGGGACCAACAGGTTGTTGCCTTTTTCAGTGGAAGTGCGAAATACCCGCAGCTGAATATCAGTGAATTTAATTACCACTCCGCTGGAGATTTTAATTCGGAAGACTGGCTTGAATTACACAATTATGGTTCATTTGATCTCGACATTTCAGGATGGAAAGTTTCTGATGAATTAGATCATCACATTTTTAAATTTCCTACAGGTACTGTTATTCCTTCGAATGAATACCTCGTTCTTGCGAAAGACACAGTTGCATTCGATAATATTTATCCGACCAGAAGAAACCGCCTGGGACAAATGGGATTTGGTCTTGACAATACAGAAGGACAAATCCGGTTGTTTGATCATACAGGTACTTCTATCAGATCCTTATATTATCAGTCGGAACTGCCATGGCCTCCTGAAGCAGCTGGATTTGGATACACTTGTGAATCACAGATAGATTCTGGTGATATAAGTAATGGCAACAACTGGTTGCCCGGATGTCTCGGAGGATCGCCGGGAGGTCCGTTTACAAACGCGCTTGCAGTAGATATTAATATCTCCGGACCAAACATTCTCTGCAGCGGTTCTGAAATTGCGCTGGAATCCCCGGAATTTCCGGATGCTGTTTACCAATGGGTATTGGAATTTCAGGATTTGCCGGGCGAGGGTAACAAAACTCTAAGTACAGATGAACCGGGAATTTATTCCGTACATGTGAACGCTCACGGTTGTATAAAAACATCAAATACATTTATTGTCTCCGAAAAATCAACAGCGACAGCGCCGGTGGTTACTGATGAATCGCGTTGTGGACCCGGCTCTGTTTTGTTAAGAGCGAGTGCTCAGGATTCTGTTTTTTGGTTTGATCAAACTGATAGTGATGCATTGGCATCCGGCGAAACTTTTCTCACACCTTTCATACAAGCAAGTTCTACCTATTTCGTTCGTTCGGGGAAAGATTG
>CAYMMN010000077.1:0-11237 GCA_964391495.1 uncultured Flavobacteriales bacterium
CGCTGTGGTCACCGTTGAAGTTGTTCCAAGCTTCAAAGCTGCACGTGTCCCGGTTCCCGGCTTATTAATGCTGATCAGATTATTTTTCAAAACACTATTGGTATTCGAAAGTTCCTCACTGATACCAACAAAGTTTCCTGTTGCAGCTGCTGCATCTTCTCCGGAAATGACGTTGAAGGAAATTTCAGGAGCGGTTGCTGAGGTGCGGATTTCTATACCGGTAAAATTTCCTGTAGTAAGCGCGCTTGCAGAAATCTCATTATTAAAAACCCTGTGTCCGGTTCCATTGAAAAGGTAAATTCCTCGGAGAGTTTGTGTACCGTTATTCTGCTGAAGAATATGAAATTTATTATTTTCAATCACCGCATTGATATTCGCGTTTTGAGCGATCTGTATCGCGTTCGCTGATGAAATAATATTCGCGATTTTTTCCAATAGATTTCCGGTGATATGAACACCATCTGTTTCGCGGATATAAATTCCATTATCGGCGAAATCAGCAATATAGTTATTGGCAATTTCAATCTGTGTCGCAAGACTTGCTGCATCACCATAAACTGAAATTCCATAACCTCCGCTTGTAATACTATTTTCGGCAATTAAAATGTTGTCAAAATTTCCGGGATCGAGAATGCTCGTTGTCGAACCGGAAGCGACTATTCCTCCATGTAAGGTACTGGTGGAATTCATGTAGATTGAATTGTTCAGTATACTCAGATGACTTCCTGAATTATAAATCTGAATTCCATAAAAACCACCGGTTGATGTTGGATCATACAAAATGCTCATTCCACGAATCGTCATCCAGGACACATCTTCAAGGCGAATGACATGTCGATCCGTTGTAGTTGTAACCGCTTCAATCGTTGCAAGATGTCCTTCGATTGTTACGGTAGCCGTTGGGCCTGCACCGGGAATCGTATGAAATGTCACTTGTTCAAAGTAGACAATGGAAGGATTTACATCTGCAACAACATCTCCCGAAACGCCATCGGTGGCCAGTCGTGTTGCAAAATCATTGAATGATTGAAAATTTGTTCCGGAAGTCGGAAGTAAATTGTCGATGGTATAATTTCCGGACAAAGGCTGGCTCCAGGAAAAGCTTGTTGAAAGCATAATCATCAGGAGTGGTAAATGAAAAGTGTGTTTTATTTTCATATTGAATGAGGTGATTTCCAAAGGTAAAAAATTCAAGACGGAAACAATGCATCGAATTAATCCTTCTAACATCTATTTCCCGAATCTTTCAAAGAGCCTTTTCAGATGTTAAAGGCATAATCGGTCCATTTCTTCATATTTCCCATACCCCTTCACATTCACAAATTATACTAAATTTGCTCCTCAATTTTAAAGTATGTCCAAAATCACTGCAGCTATTACCGCTATTGGCGGCTACGTTCCGGACTATGTGCTCACCAATGCTGAATTGGAAAAAATGGTGGATACCACGGATGAGTGGATCACATCACGTACAGGAATTAAGGAAAGAAGAATTTTGAAAGGTGAAGGTCTGGGTACATCCGACCTTGCAGCTCCGGCAGTGAAAGAATTGCTTCGCAAAAGAGGAATTGATGCTTCTGAAATTGAATTGTTGATTTGCGCGACGACAACCCCTGATTTCGTTTTCCCGGCTACAGCGAATATTGTGAGTGATAAGGTCGGCGCAAAGAATGCTTTCAGCTATGATATTTCTGCCGCTTGCTCCGGTTTCCTCTACGCGCTGGTAACCGGCTCCAAGTTCATCGAATCCGGACAATATAAAAAAGTTGTTGTTGTTGGTGCCGACAAAATGTCGAGCATTATCGATTATACTGACCGTACTACTTGTGTTTTATTTGGTGATGGCGCGGGAGCAGTTTTGCTTGAACCAAATACCGAAGGATTCGGAGTACGTGATTCCATTTTAAGGAGCGACGGATCAGGGCGGGTCTACCTGCATCAAAAAGCAGGAGGTTCCGTGAAACCACCAAGTCACAAAACAATTGACGCGAGAGAGCATTATGTTTTTCAGGATGGACAACCGGTTTTCAAAGCCGCTGTTACCAGCATGGCTGATGTCTCCGCTGAAATCATGGAGAAAAATAATCTCAAAGCGGATGATGTTGCCTGGCTGGTTCCGCATCAGGCCAACAAACGTATCATCGATGCGACCGCAAGAAGAATGGGTGTTGGTCCTGAAAAAGTGATGTTGAATATCGAGAAGTACGGAAATACAACCAGCGGAACTATTCCGCTTTGTCTGGTTGATTACGAGAAGCAATTAAAAAAAGGAGACAACCTGATTCTTGCAGCCTTCGGCGGAGGATTTACTTGGGGAAGTGTTTGGGTGAAGTGGGGGGTTTGATTTAGTTCCGGGTTCCGGGTTAGAGGTTAGAGGTTAGAGGTTAGAGGTTAGAGGTTAAAGGTTTTTTGGGTTTGAGGTTCAGTTATTTTTTTCTGGTTTGATTGGTTGGAAGCGGGAGCTTTCGACAACAAATCAAGTCCTGGTACATGGTACCTGGTACCTGATACCCAAAATGTCGATAAAATCATTTCCCTCCATTAATACCATCTTATCACCATTTATCTATTCAATAAATGATCTTTAGCTATCATTTTACTGATTTTTTAATCATTTAACTATCATTATTTTAATAATCTCCTTTCAATTTCAGCTTAAAATTATCCCGCTTTTTAGTGGTTTTTCGACAGGTATTTTTGCCTCTTTTTGGAATTTAACGTAGGTTTGAATTCCTTTCCCTGATTCCAACCATTGGGAAATGGAATGGTTACTCAACCACCACACATGAAGCAGAAAAAAACTACGGCTACTAAGCCTCAACCACAACCCAGCGTAGAATCTATGAACCTCAAAGACATTGAAAGTCTCATCAAATTTGTCCAGAGTAGCGGTGTGAGTGAAGTCAGTCTTGAACAGAAGGATTTCAAAATTACTATCAAGACAACTCATGGCGCAGTGATGCATGCCGCACCGGCAGCTCCGACTCACCATGTTGTTCATGCACCGGTTCATGCTCCTGCTCCGGCAGCAGTAGCCCCTGCCGCTGCCGCTGCACCTCCTGCAGAAAAAGCGAAAGGCGCGGACGAATCGAATTACATTACTATCAAGTCGCCGATGATCGGTACGTTTTATCGTACGCCGTCTCCTGACAAACCGGTATTTGTAAATGTTGGTGATGAAATTAAACCGGGAAAAGTGCTATGCATTATTGAAGCGATGAAATTGTTCAACGAAATCGAATCTGAAATCGGCGGACGTATCGTGAAGGTATTGGTAGACAATGCAACTCCTGTAGAATACGATCAGCCATTATTCCTGGTAGATCCTTCCTGAGCCGGTTCATTCGATTAGCAACATTCATTGCCCCGGACCAGCTTTCCGGAAATGTTTTAGAATCCTGATTTACTATGTTCAAAAAGATATTGATCGCCAACCGTGGCGAGATTGCTCTCCGCATTATCCGTACCTGTAAGGAAATGGGCATCAATACGGTTGCAGTATACAGCACAGCCGACAGGGAAAGTTTGCACGTTCGTTTCGCGGATGAAGCGGTTTGCATCGGTCCGCCACCAAGTCGTGATTCTTATCTCAATATTCCCAGAATAATGGCCGCAGCGGAAATTACCAATGCGGATGCCATCCATCCGGGCTATGGTTTTCTCTCTGAGAATTCAAAGTTCAGCGCGATTTGTGCCGAGCACGGAGTAAAATTTATCGGCGCTACTCCTGATCAGATCGATCAGATGGGAGATAAATCGAATGCAAAAGAGACAATGAAAAAAGCCGGTGTCCCTACTATTCCGGGAAGCGACGGACTTCTTTCTGATCTCAAAACAGGATTGAAAATTGCCAAGCAAATCGGTTATCCTATTATCCTGAAAGCTACCGCCGGTGGTGGTGGCCGTGGGATGCGTATCGTTTGGAAACCGGAAGATTTTGAAGGAGCCTGGGAATCCGCTCGTCAGGAAGCCGGTGCCGCTTTTGGTAACGACGGAATGTATCTCGAAAAATACATCGAAGAACCACGTCATATTGAAATACAAATTGCAGGTGACCAGTATGGAAAAGCTTGTCACCTCAGTGAGCGTGACTGTTCCATACAACGTCGTCACCAAAAACTGATGGAAGAAACTCCTTCACCGTTCATGACTCCTGAGTTGCGGGAAAAAATGGGTGAAGCTGCCATCGCTGCCGCCCTTGCTGTGAAATACGAAGGTGTTGGTACGGTAGAATTTCTCGTCGACAAACACCGCAATTTCTATTTCATGGAAATGAATACGCGGATCCAGGTTGAACATCCGATCACGGAAGAAGTAATCAACTACGATCTGATCAAAGAACAAATAAAAATCGCGGCGGGAATTCCAATCACCGGAAAAAATTACTTCCCGAATCTCCATGCGATTGAATGTCGCATCAACGCGGAAGATCCATACAACAATTTCCGTCCTTCTCCGGGAAAAATCACCACACTGCACGTGCCCGGCGGACACGGTGTGCGTGTTGACTCACACATTTACGCGGGATATATTATTCCTTCCAATTACGATTCCATGATCGCGAAACTGATCACTGTCGCACAAACACGCGAAGAAGCGATCAATACCATGGAACGCGCGCTCAGCGAATTTGTCGTTGAAGGCGTAAAAACAACGATCCCTTTTCACCAACAACTGATGCGTAACGAAGATTTCCGCAATGGAAATTATACGACGAAGTTTTTGGAGACGTTTAAGCTTGAAGAATAGGTTCCGGGTTTCGGGTTTCGGGTTCCGGGTTTTTTGTTTTTAGTTTTTTTATTGGGGAAAATTGGCATTAAAATGTTATTAGCATTTTAGTTAGGCGCCAGCTACCAACAACAAGCACCTTCCTTTAAACATTTCTTTCAAATGTTTATTAATTCTTTGGAAGTTTACCGAATTCATACCATTACCGACCAAATTCTCCTTAAAACAACCGGAATCTAATTCCTACTTGTTTTTTCTCTTTTTGATCCTGAGGTTTAATTAATCTTTCATATTCCTATATACATAGGTTTATAAAGAATTCATCCAATTCTAAGCTCAAGATCATGAAAACTCATGTAATTCTAATTAATCTGGTTTTTCTCCTTTTTACAAACCAACTTTTTTCCCAGGCTACAGATCCCCATCGTGGATTAACGGTTACCGAATTCTTAAATTTTACACCGACTTCAGTAAACAATGGCTATCCGCGTGTGACTGCGTCGTTTACAATTCTTGGTACTCCCAAAGAGGATTCGCTCTTAGAGTATGCAATGCAGAATCACATTACTTATCTTGAACTCTATGATGTCTATAAAGTTTTTCATTACAACGATTCCGCGGGAACGCTGCTCAGTAATGGAGAAACTCTGCTGGATGGTTTGTGTTTATTTATACAAAAAGCGAAAAACAATTATTGTATTTCAGAAATTGGAGTAGCCTCAGAAGAGTCCTGGGTTTTTGGAGAAACCTATGCTTTTGATACAGCCTTTGCTTCACCAACACCTCCACTTTCTTTAACAACAAATGAACAAAACTTTTTTCCTAATGGAAGCGCTTTGATCAGCCTCTTAACACAATCATTTCAACCTTACGATTCCCTTTTTAGAATATCCGAAAAAGCGAAGGAATTATTTCGAGTAATGCGGTTGAATGGAAGCTGTACAGCTCATATTGATTTTTTCAACATTGTGTTGGAGTATTGGAGAAACAGTACCTATCAATCCCTTTTTGTTCCCATGATCCAATATGCTGATTCTTTAAAATTACTTTACAACTCCACTCATTCCGATTCTATCAGAATTGCCATTTACATTCGGGCCATCGGGAGCACGACAGATTCACAGGCTGTCAGATTGGTGGATGGTGATAATGGCACCCGTCCTCTTGCAGACAGAATGCTTGCAGTACATTATGGCATTTCACCAACTGATCAATATACAATTGCCGGCTGGAAAAGCCAAATGCAACTATTCAAACAACCCAACACAAGAAACAAGACCGATTATCATCCCTATTTCAGCACTGAAACAAAAATTATGAATCGGGACTACAGGGATTATTTAGGTGTATGGCTACGGGATAGGTACAGAAACAATATTTTTGAAGCAGAAACTGATTTCTACAGACGATGGAGATCTGATTCACTTACAGACATCCTCTCTGTTCATGAAAATGATATTCGCCCGGGATCTTTTCACTATTTCGCGTCGGCTTTCATGCTTGATTCTCTGAAAAGGCCACGTATTTTTTATACGAATTCTCCTATATGCACAGGAGGCGCATCATCCGATTCTCTCCACATTTATTACATGGGTCCAAGAGAAGCAGGAATACAATACACACTACAAATTGATTCCGCCGGTACAATTTTGTCCTTTTCAGGCAGTACAGGAGCAGCGGATTCACTCCTGAATAACATTTCTTTCCCCGTAGTAAAATTGGGTTCGGCCGCAAGCCCATATCCGGTCACGCTTACCTTGAATTATTCAAGCGGTTGCAGCTATTCATTTACAGACACGGTCTTGGTGAGAAATACACCAACAATTCAGGCAATGGGAGTGACCACTTTTTGTGAAGGTCAAAAAGTAACCCTCCGATCCAATGGTAGCGGACAGTTCTCGTGGAGAAAAACAGGTTCAAATCAGGTACTTTCAACATCCCAGGATTATTTGGCTGAAGCTTCAGGAACTTATTATTGCATTGTAAGCGGAGGAAGCTGTGCCGGTACTTCGAATCAGATTGTTGTGATTGTGCATTCAAATCCACTGATTAAAATTTATACTGATTGTATAAATGATACTACAGCTTTGCTTTCAGTAATTCCGGCAGGTCTAACCGGCTCAAGCTATCAATGGTCCACAAATGAAACAAGTTCAACTATCACAACATCTGTTCCGGGAATTAATGACTACTTCGTTAATGTCATTACGAATGAAGGCTGCATACAACAAGCAGTATCTAGATTCATATTACCTGCTCACGTTCCAAATCCATCAATTATTATTGAACCGGACTCCGGCAAAGAAGTGTTTTGCAGGGGGGATCAGAGTTTTGATTCTTTGATTTTAAGCCCAACGGATTATCATTTTGGTTCAATTTACAACTGGTATGTGAACGGGCATTTTATACAGACTTATGGCAAACTTCGCCTGACACCTCCACCTGATTCAACTGCCTTAATTAATTTAATTCAAACAAGTGCAACTGGTTGCTCTAATCTTGGCTATGATACAATTTTAATTTCTGTTTTTCACTGTTGTGATTCACAGGATAGCACTTCTTTTTTTAGCGACTCCAGCTCAAATTATTCATCCGGATTTACAAATACGACGGTGAATGTGTTAGGCGATTTTTACATTGATACAAATTTTGTAATCAGCGGAAGTCATCTGCTTATGGATTCTACTTCCCATATATATGTTTTACCAGGTATGACATTAACCATTAACAATTCTGACTTAAAAGCTTGTCATCGAATGTGGAATGGAATTTTTATGATGGACAGCACAGCAAATTTGATAATGAACGGAGATACGATTGAGGATGCGTTTTTTGCTATCCAGGATACTTCTGGTGCAAAAATTACTGTGACCAATTGCATTTTCAATAAAAACCGAAGGGGTATCTATATTTTCGGGTCCTCATTATCCGTACTCTCTACAATTACCTCATGTACATTTACTTCTCAGGACAATAGTGGCTCTATAGCTCCGACGGGCGATAATGAATCAGCTTATTCGGGTATTGAAGTAAAAAACATGAATGGCTGGACTTTGGGTGGTACGAATAATTCACTTTCATTCCGACATTTATATTACGGCATAAAGACAGAAAGTTCATCACTCAGCATATCCAACTGCGATTTTCAGAACATGAGAAGATATTCTTTTCATTATGATAACCTAAGAACATCCTATGCTCAGTGGGGATATGATGGATATGGAGTTTATTCTAAAAATGCTACCACGACCAATAAAGCAATTCAAGTGCATTCCAGTAATTTTAAAAATTGCGGCATTGGTATTGCCTTATATAACAATATTAATTCAAGTATCGATTCCTGTACCATCGATTCATCCCGAATCGCGAGCATTCTCATTCACAGTCCGGCAGCAGCAACAGTTTCCATTTTGAAAAATACAATATCGAACTTTTTCAACGGCATTTCCATGTTTGAACCAAGACTTGCAAATTCAATCTCTTTGGATGGAAATATATTTGATACACCTTCGAATCTCAATGCTTCCCCGTTTGCATTTGAAGCGGTGAATTGGGCCGTTAAATTGCAGAACCGATTACCCGGCAGAACGAATGCTTCTATAAAGCAGAATCGAATGAAACACCAGCGAAAAGGCATCTACCTGAATGGGTGTGATCATGTAGATATTCTTGAAAATAATATCGAATTGCTGGATACAAATTATACAGGGAAAATGTATGGAATTTGGGCTGTGAATTCCGACACCACCAGTATCTTAAATGATAGTATTTATTCCATTCAGGCAAATCAAACACCTTCTTCCATGAGAGGGATCAGGTTTGAAAGTTCGCTTAATTGCCAGATCAAAAATAACTATCTGCTCAATATGGGAACAGCAATTAATGGTTTACACACATGCGACACAACAGTTTTATGCGGAAATGATATGTGGAATTGTATGAGAGGGATGGATTTTTATGATATCCACATAGCATCTCAGGGAGGAGCCGGAATGCCCAGCGACAATATGTGGAGAAATATTCCTCTTTCGGATCGAACTGTTGGGACAGGAAATGTTATTGATTTTTTTCATCGATATTCACAATCTAATGTAAGCAACAAATTTAGTCCTGGCACAAACCCGATTGTATTAAGCGATTCCACTGGGGGGTTGTCACCATGCAATATTACAGATACTTTTCCGCAGCAATTTACAGAATTGACAAATTCTACCATTCAGGACTCTATTGTTTTCCCTTTTTACAATGAAGAAAATAAATGGTATGCTCAGGTATATGCATTTCACCTGCTGAGCGAAGATTCCTTGTTGATGCATCAGGGAATGCCAAGTGATTATCAAAGGCAACAATTTTATAATGACCTTGTTTCAAGAAATATTGGCAAGCTGGAAGAAATATTCAATACATTTAAAGATGAAAATTACCTCCAGGCTATCACAGACCTTCTCAATTTCCAACCTGAAAATCTTTTAGAAGAAAACCTAGCGAAATCCTATATGGTACTTGAAAAAGTGCTTTCCCAAAAAGTAATCAGTAAAGATGATTCTTTAACATTAGATTCAATAAGCGTTCAACTTGCTATTGAAGGAGGGCCGGGAGTTTACATTGCAAGGGCGATTCTGGATGAAGAATATGATGATGAAATTTCAGGCTCTTTATTGCGGGAATCGTCATGTGAAATTGCATTGAAAATTGATCGAGCATTGATCTATCCAAACCCTACATCTGGAACCATTACTATAGAAAAGGATTTGAGTGAATATATTGATTGCAATTTTAGTATATTTGATTTAAAAGGAAGGGAGATTTTAGTCTCAAATCTTCCAATAACTGAAATTCGGACGACAAAGGATGTGAGACTATTGCCAGCAGGTATTTATCTAATCCAGATTTATTGTGATCAGCAGCTTCTAAATACTCTCAAATTGATACTCCAAAAATGAAGTTCTTTCAGTTTTTATTTTTGATCCTAATATTTCCACTCTGTCTTCTTAGCCAGGATCGAAACGCCATTTGGACATTTGGAGATGGGGCCGGTATCAATTTTAATGACCTCTTAAATCCGGTTCCGATCATTTCAAGTGTGAATTCAAGGGGCACCTGTGCAAGTATTTCGGATGCAGGGGGAAATTTGAAATTTTATTGTGCGGCACCGGATATAGACGCATATAGAAATGGTATACTTCCCACCGGAATTGTATATAATCGATTTCACCAAAAAATGCAAAATTCGGATTCTTTAATTAGCAGGGGTTGGTACCACGAAATGGTAATAGTGCCAAGTCCTGGGGATACCAATTTTTATTACATATTTCATACAGGAGTTACTTCATTATCTGGCTTATATTATTCAATAATTGATATGACACTAGACAGCGGCAAGGGCGCAGTAGTCTCTAAAAACAACCAATTGCGAACAGAGTTTGCTGTAGATTGTATTCAGGCGGTAAAGAACGGTAATGGCAGAGATTGGTGGCTAATTTATAAACACGTCCAACAATCAAACAATCTATTCTTTGTTTATTCGATTTCACCAAATGGAGTAATTTTGGAACACATTGACTCTGTCGGACTCAACGGAAGTTCGAACGGGGGTGATCTGAAATTCAATTCAAACGGATCTCAATTTGCTTTTTGCAACTTGAAAGGCCTGTTAGCCATCTATAATTTTGACCGCTGTACCGGAAATATCTCCCTAAACAAGACGATTAGAGCGGAAGATCCTAATGGAAATTACCCATATTTTTTTGATTGCTGTTTTTCCCCCAACGACTCTCTTTTATATTTAAGTTGTGCGCCTTACATAAGTGATTTTGATACAACTCACATTTTTTTATATCAGATTCCTCTTACTTCATTTAATCCTTATGCTTCCAAAACATTGATTTGGAATCAAACAGCACCAAATTACATTTTAGGTATTCGATTAGCACCAGATAATAAAATTTATATTGCAAGTGGTCCCGGCGGCTACCCATATGATAGCTCTAATTATTCGGTCGAGACCATGCATTTGTCCGTCATCCACGAACCCAATCGAAGAGGTGGAGCAATTGCCTGCGACTTCAGGCCATACAGTTTTTATCTCGGTGGTAAACGAACTTATTGGGGCTTGCCAAATAACCCGAATTATGATCTGGGGCCGGTGCCTGGAAGTATATGTGATTCTTTATCGGTTAATATTAAAGCAAACGATAATGAAAGTCCGTATACAATTTACCCCAACCCTTTTAACAATAAACTATCATTGCATTTTTCAGCTCATTCATTTGATAAGATCACCCTAAAACTTTATGATCTTAAAGGATGCCTGCTATGGCAGGATTTCACCTTTGTTTTTGACAGGGAATTAGACTTTTCAAAAATTGAAAATGGGGTGTACATCTTAAAAATTGAAGGTGATCATTTAAACTTTGACACTAGACTTGTAAAAATAAATTAACACTCCTGCATCACTGTCATTGACCAAAAAACGTTGACCGTTTTTCGGGTGCTAAAATCTACGGCAC
>CAYMMN010000078.1:0-11224 GCA_964391495.1 uncultured Flavobacteriales bacterium
ATTGGAAGAAATTCCAGTGATTTCTTTTACTTCCCTTCCAAGAACATCTGTAACAATCAGATTCCAGTCACTGTTATTATCAAAGAGATTATTCACCAGCAAGGCGGAATTAGAAAATGGATTTGGATAAACGAAGGAAAGTCCGGATGTAGAAATATCCGCGGGCAAGCCCACAGTAATATCATATCTTAAAACAGCCATGTCTTTTTGATTGATTCCCTGTGCTTCAACAAAACCACAAAGCCACATTGAGGTTCCGCGCAATGCAATGGCATTTGGAGAATCATCACCATTCGCCGGCCCATCATAATCGGCAACAAACGTTTGAATACCCTGATCGTTGTAGCGGACAGTCACCCAATTGTGATTTGTTCTGCCTCCACTTGTATCTGTTTCCGAAGTTCCGGTAACAAATATATCTCCAACAGCATTTGTATAGATAGCATTTGGAACATCGTCACCATTAATTGGACTGTTGTATTCCGGTGGATTCGCCCAAAGCTGGCTAAGGTTATTATCAAACTTAATTGTGAGGTAGTTGTAATTACTGTGCAGAGGATCCGGATCAACATCAGATTTCATAGAAACAATGATATTGTCCTGGTTGTCGTGTGCTATCACTTGTGCCACATCATTACCCAGTCCCAAGCCATCGTAACCAAAGAAATTAACCTGGTTTCCGGCAGCGTCGAATTCGACAATAACTGCATCATCCGTTGCTGTACCGGAGCCAGTCTGACTGTAGCCAGCAACAAAGATATCATTGTTATTATCCACGACCATATCTAGCGGACGGTCATCATTAGAAAACGGACCGTTATATGTTGCTGGGGTAGCCCAGACAGGATTTCCTGTGATCGGATCATATTTCAGAATGACAAAATCATCATCATTTAATTTTTCCATTCGTCCACAGACTAAAACATTTCCACTGTTATCAAGAATAATTTTGGAAGGTTCATCACGGAGGTTTCCGATACCATTGTAACGTTGAAGCCAGATCTGATTTCCATTGGTATTGTACTTAATGGTAACAATATCATTATTGTCGATTGTATCATTCGGATCGCTGTCACTTCTTCCGGTGATGTACACGTTGCCGGCGGCATCCACGATCATGGACTCTGATTTATCGGACTGATTCGCTGAGAAGTTATAAATACGAGTCCAGACTGTATCGCAGGTATTGGGATTCCACTTCATCGTGAAAAAATCACTTTTCTGATTAGTGGATTTTGTGTATCCGGTAGCATAGATATTTCCACTTGCGTCCTGCGCAACAGCGGTAAGTTCATCATCATCATTTTTACTGCCGTTGTAAGTAAAAGAACAAAGTGTATTACCTGCATTGTCGACAGCAACGAGGTAAATATCACGGTTGTGGTCTTCCAGGTAAGTGTATCCTCCAGCATAGGCATGATCATTATTGTCAATCACAAGAGATCTTGCGCTTTCAGAAAAATCGCCAAGTCCATTGTAATGTTTTACGAAAACGGTAGCACCTGCATTATCATATTTAATAACGGTAGCGTCTTTTTGAGTCGTGATGTAGTCTGATCCTCCAACTACATAAATGTTTGTATTATCAGAAACGACACTATAAGCAATATCTCCACCGTTGGTTCTGGTACCGGCATATGTATTCATCCAAAGCTGGGTACCGGACGTATTGTACATAACCGTCATCATGTCATTATCGGCTATCAATGGATCCGGATTTAAATCTGATTTACCGGTGATGATCACATTTCCATTCGCATCTGTTGTGATGGCTGCCGGAATATCGTATTGTAACGAAGTACTCCCGGCAATACGTGACCATTGTAATACTCCGGATGCATTGTATTTCAAAGTAGAAAAATCATAATCGGTGACGGATGAATTGTCAGCATCGGTCTGACCGCACACAAAAACATTATCTGAACCATCTACAGTAATGGCGATGGCGCGATCGTTTTGATTGTAGGCGCTATTCCAGCCTTTGGTCCATTGAAGAGTACCGGACGAATTGTATTTAATAGTACGGTAATCATCATTACTTCCATTGTCGCTGCGACCACTGACAATTACACTTCCAGTATGATCCACTACCAGCGCTGTAGCACGATCAGTTCCATTGCCGCTGTTATAAATTTGTGTCCACAGAACAGTTCCGTCTATTCCGGAATATTTTAGCGTCACATAATCATCATCGGAACCATTAGAGGAGCGGCCGGTAACAAATACATCACCTGTTCCATCCACTCCCAATTTTGCAACCTCATCTTTACCATTTGAAACAGCTGATCTGGAAAACTGACTTTGCCAAACCACTCCGCCATTGGGATTAAACTTGATCGTGATGTAATCACTGCTGCCCGATACAGTGTCGGGTTCAGTATTTCCGGCAACGATAATGTTTCCGTTACCATCAACAGCGATATCTACCGGAATATCATCCAGTGATGCGGTACCATTCCAGGTGGTATCCCATTGACGTACTCCTGCAGAGTTGTATTTTAGAAGAATGATATCATTTTGAGTAGTTCCCCCATCTCCCCAACCGGCTACATAAATATTACCGGCGGCATCCACAGCGGCGGCGACTGCTTCATCGTCAAAACTATTCTTTCCGTTTTTTGTTTGCCACCAGAGAGTATCACCGGAAGCGTTGAATTTTACCGTCAGTAAATCACGATAATTTCCCTGCTTGACGGTGTAACCGACCGCAACATAATTTCCTGCACCATCCGGTACCATTTTATTGAAACGTTCAGAATTGTCGCCAAGGCCGGTATTGAAATTGGACCAAAGCAAAGTTGGAGATTGAGCTGAAAGTCCTCCAGCGAATAAAACCAATGAAATAGAAATCAGTAGTCGGTTTAGTTTCATATTGAATAAATGGATGATTAGAATATCAGGGGGCTTAAAGGTGAGCTTTTGATAATCACAAAGATAACAAACAATTTTTCAAAGAGTGGCATATTCCGTCCCTTCATGACACTTTCATGAAATTTCAAAATTTTGATTTCCCCACTCTGAAAGCCTTGTCCCCAGAAGGTTACAGAAAATTGAAAAAAAAGCAAGCGAAGCTTCCAACAACACAATGTTGAAAATTAGGACCTTTAAAAAGTATCTTTTGGCGGAAAGGGCAGTTAAACTGAGAACAAAATTAGATTATGAACCGCACCGAAATTGATGCCCTGATTCGATTGTTAGATGACAATGATTCTGAAATTTTTCAACACATTCAGGATAAATTGATTCATTATGGAAAGGATGTTATTCCTATTCTGGAAAGTGCATGGAGCAGTTCAATGGACGCCATCATGCAACAAAGGATTGAAAGCATCATTCACCGCATCCAGTTTGAGGATTTGCAACATGAGTTGCGTGTTTGGGCGCATTCCGGAAGCCGGGAACTGATTAAGGGTGCAATTCTGGTTGCCCGTTATCAATATCCGGAATTACAGGAAGAGGTAATTCAGCGTCAACTGGATAAAATGAGAAAAGATGCCTGGCTGGAAATGAATGATGACCTCACTGCGATGGAACAAGTTAAAGTTCTGAATAAAATATTTTTTGACATACATGGATTTAGCGGAAACACTCAGAATTATCATGCTCCGCAAAATTCCTATATCAATATCGCATTGGAGACCAGAAAAGGAAACCCTTTGATGTTGTCCCTACTCTATCTTGAAATTGCAAGAAGTGCGGGTGTCCCTGTATATGGCGTGAACTTACCTGAGCATTTTGTACTGTGTTATAAGGATGAGTTGAACGATCCTGTTTCAATCAATGACCATTCTAAAATTCTCTTTTATATCAATCCTTTTAGCAAGGGTGATATTTTCAACCGCAAAGAAATTGATACTTTCTTACAGCAATTGAAAATCCCTCAGGAAAATGCCTATTATGAACCTTGCACCAGCAAGGACATGATTCAGCGTTTGATCCGGAATCTTATGAACTCTTATCACAAACTGGGATTCATGGACAAGGTTGAAGAATTGCAGCAATTGATGCGGGCAACTTTATAAATGTTTTAATACTCAGGTAAACCTGATCCTTAGCTCATTTGCCGATTCCTGAAAACTGGATTTCGTACAAGTGTTTATACAAACCATTGTGTTTGAGTAATTCCTGGTGATTGCCCTCTTCCTTTATTTCACCTTTGTCCATCACAATGATTTTGTTTGCATTCTGAATAGTGGACAAACGATGAGCAATGACTATGGAAGTTCTGTTTTTTGTCAGCTGTCGAGTTGCTTCCTGAATTAATTCTTCTGATTCAGAATCAATGGAAGACGTTGCTTCATCCAGAATTAAAATTCTTGGATTAAAAACATAGGCACGAATGAAAGAGATCAGCTGTCTTTGCCCTACACTGAGCATTGCCCCTCTTTCCATGACATTAAAATTGTATTGTCCGGGGAGTTTTTCAATGAATCTGTGGGCGCCTACAACTTTTGCTGCTTCCACTATTTGTTCCATCGAAATGGAATGATCTCTAAGGGAAATGTTATTTGCAATAGTATCGGAAAACAAAAAAACGTCCTGTAATACAATGGCGATTTTCCGTCGTATAGAATCGAGTGAATAATCCCGAATATCCACATCATCAATAAATATTTCTCCTTTTTGATAATCGTATAGCCTGCCAACAAGGTTAATGATGGATGATTTACCTGCACCCGTAGCTCCAACAAGGGCCAAAGTTTCACCGGGGTTTACGCGAAAGGATATATTCTTAAGAATCCATTCAGGATCATGATTATTTCCTGTACCAAAAGCATTTTGAGGTGTATGATCAGCGTAAGAAAACCAGATATTCCTGAATTCGATTTTTCCACGCAATTCCTTTGCATCTTTCGTACCCTGATCCGGAATGAATTCTTGTGTATCCAATACCTTAAACACCCTTTCGCTACTGACCATACCCATTTGCAGGGTATTGAACTTATCAGCAAGTTCACGGATTGGACGAAAAAGTAAGTTGATGTACATGATAAAAGCGATGACATTTCCGAGAGAAACATCTCCCTGAATAGTTCCTTTTGATCCCCACCATACGAGGAGTCCAATGGATGTAGCCGTCAGCAATTCGACAACAGGAAAAAAGATGGAATAATACCACACCGATTTGATGTGAGCCTTCATGTGTTTCCTGTTGATGGTTTCAAATCGTTTTTGTTCCTCCTCTTCCCGGTTAAAAATCTGAACAATATTCATTCCCGTAATATGCTCCTGAACGAATGTATTAAGAGCGGCTACCTGTGTCCTGACATCCCTAAAAGCTTCTTTGATTCCTTGCTGGAATACACGTGTGGCCAGTAGAAGAAAAGGAATGGTTGATAAACTGATCAAAGTAAGTCTCCAGTCAATAAAAAACATCACGATGATGATCACGATCAATTGCAAGAGATCTCCCAAAATTACAATCAGGCCTTCACTGAAAATATCTGCGATTGTTTCGAGGTCACTGATGGTGCGAGTGACTAATGTTCCGATCGGAGTATGATCAAAATATTTCAGCCGCAATCTGGAGATGTGATTGAATAATTTAACTCGAAGATCTTTGATTATTACCTGTCCTAACCAATTCGTTATGTAACTATGAAAATAGTGAACCACACTTTGCAACAGCAGTAGTCCAATCATCAGCAGTGTCATCCTGAGCAATCCTTCTTTGTCAGGATGCAGAATGAAATGATCTACGGTATATTGAACGAGTATTGGTCTTACTGGAGACACTCCGGCAAGCACCAATGTTAAGACTACACTGATCCAGAATTCACGTTTATAGGGCTTAGTAAAAGCGTAAATTCTTTTCAGGATCGGGAAGTCAATCGCTTTGCCTGTTACATTTGTTTTCGACATTAATTTCAGGAAATGTAGGGGTAATTCACTTTTATTAAAGCCAGTCCTTCAGCAGGAACTGAAAATCCGGCTTCCTTCCTGTCTTTACTTTCTAATATCATCCGGAATTGCTTTTCATTCAACCTTCCTCTACCGGCTTCAAGCATAGTTCCTACAATGGCTCTGACCATGTTTCTAAGAAACCTGTCAGCAGAGATTGTAAAAATGTATTCGTTTTTATGAACAGTCCATCCGGCACGACTGATCTTACAAATGTTGGTTAGATTTTGAGTACCAGTTTTTGAAAAGCAGGAGAAGTCGGAATAGTCAAAAAGTATTTCCGCCAATTTGTTCATCGCATCCAGATCGAGATCATAGGGATAGAATGTGGAATATTGATTTTGAAACGGATCTTTCTTTGAATGTATTCTGTATTCATAGGTTCTTTCCGTTGCATCATAGCGGGCATGAGCTTCTGAATGTACGGGTATCAGTTTCTGAATAGCTATATCTTTTGAAAGAATACAATTTAACTGGTGAATTAAATCATCCGGACTCTTTGGTTCTGTTTCCAAATCAAAATGGACAAAAAATTGACGGGCATGTACACCTGTATCAGTTCTTCCGCAACCGGTTGTTTCAATGGAATCCCGGATAATCGTACTCAAAGCAGCATTTAATTCAGCCTGAACCGAATGGGCATTTTTCTGTATTTGCCAACCGTGATAACGGGTTCCGTCAAATGAAAGCTGAAGAAAGTAACGCACGTGATTTATTGTTCCGGTTTGCAAAAGTACATCTTCTCCTCTACTTATTCAGGATATTCTATACGTGCATGGTACATGCTTCCGAGCATTTTTTTGAAGATCTTTTTGATTTCGCTGATGTCTTTCAGAGTAATCGGCGAATTCACAAACTGATTTTGTTCAATCTGATGTTCTATGATTGAATCCACCAAATTGTTAATGGATTCGGGATCTGCATGTTTCAGACTTCTGCTGGCAGCTTCAACAGAATCGGCCATCATTAATACCGCAGTCTCCTTTGAAAACGGCAGTGGACCCGGATATCTGAAAATGTCTTCATCAGGT
This sequence comes from uncultured Flavobacteriales bacterium, assembly GCA_964391495.1. Taxonomy (GTDB): domain Bacteria; phylum Bacteroidota; class Bacteroidia; order AKYH767-A; family 2013-40CM-41-45; genus JADKJP01. Next base: position 6,933 of record CAYMMN010000078.1, read on the forward strand.
ACTTTCTCAGGGAAATTTTTTAGGTAGGAATGGTAGAAATACTGCAACAAGGATGTTCCGTGATGTGTTCGGATAAAGTCGATAATCTGATCGGGAATATTGTTTTTTTTCGCCTTCTCTACACCTTGGATAACATGGCTCTTAATGATCCGGGCGCTTTCTTCAAATGAGAGATCGTCGTGCGGGTTGATGCGTGAGTTTTGATTTTCTATAAAATAAACGGCCATATCCATTTTACCAATGTCGTGGTACATAGCTCCTGCCCTAACTAACAGCGGATTTCCGCCAATTTTAAAAATCGCAGCTTCAGCCAGATTGGAAACTTGCAGAGAGTGTTGAAATGTTCCCGGTGCTTTCAATGACAATTCCCTTAACACTTTTGAATTGGAATCAGCAAGTTCCATCAACGATACATCCGAAAGGAAACCGAATGCTTTTTCAAAAATGAAAATTAAAGGGAAAGCAAAAAGTGTGATGACTGAATTTCCGAGAAACCATTTCAGGTTCATCCAATCGATCGTTCTGAAATTCGCTTCATGCAAAATGGTGACTCCAATGAAAGATATCGCGTAGGAAAGAAAAATCATCAGTACTGAAATGAAGAACTGCACGCGCCGACTCATGCTTACAATGCTGAAAATTGCTACCATCCCCGCAATAGTCTGGATGAACATGAATTCAAAACCGCTTGGAGCTTCAAAACCGATAATCAGCAGTGTAACAATATGGGTGAACAAGGCTGTCCGCGTATCATAGAATGCCCTGACAATTATCGGAAGAATACATACCGGAACGAGGTACATATCAAAGAGATTGATTTTCCTCGCCCACAGGAACATGTAAGTAATCAGGAGCATCAGTAACATTAGCAAAACGATTCTGGAATTATCGTCATAGACTTCCCGTCGGAACAGGTAAAGAAAAATCATGAGCATACTCATGGCTAAGGAAACCAGAATAAAATGACCGAGGAACATCATCCAGCGGGAGGAACCTGTGAATTCCTGGTTCTTCATTTCACTCTTCAGACTTTCCAGTTTCTGGTATTTCGGATCATCCACAACTTCACCCTTCAAAATCACTACTTCATCTTTCTGGACAAGGCCAAGATTGAGAGAGATTTTATCGATGAGTTGTTTGGTCCATTGTCGTGTTGCCTGATCATCGTAAATAATATTGTGGGAAAGCGCATTCTCAAGTAATGGTGAGAGAAGAGTTTTATCAGCTTGTGATATTTTATCCAGCTCATCAGAAATATACTGGAAAGCAGACTGAATTGTAAAAAAGGATTTGAGATTTTTTTCTTCCGCGATATTGTCTTTGACAAGTGTAATCATCCCGTCGGGATTGTTTAGCGGGCTTTGTTCATTGATCAGAATGATGCCCTGATCATAGGTCATTTGCAGAATCCTTGAGCCGATTTCAAACTGAAGGTTTTTTAGTTTTTCCAGCTGATCCGTCTCTTTTTTGGATCGTGTTCCATATCCATATTTCTTTTCCCATACTTCTGTCAGTTCATTGTTGAAGGAGTATTTTTTTTCTTCAGAAAGGTTTTTGTTGAACTTGTAAAAAGGATGCGCGTTCTGCATCACTTCCGCTCTTTCCGTATTTAATTCCTCTTCGGTTTTATTGATCGCGAAATCAAAAGGAGCCATCAGGTTCTCATAAGCCCAGGGTTTGCCTTTCTGATATGAATAATTGAATTGTGTTTCTTTTGGCAGAGCTACCACAATCATGACAATAGCCGTCAAGACGACAACATATTTAAAAATGTTCTCGTGCTGGTTGGACAAGCGTATAAAATAATTCTTCATGTCAGGTGGTTGCTTGAATTATAAGCTGTTGCGAAGGTGGTGGATTTTCATTTTACTGTCATGGAAGGCTTTGAGAAAATATCAACAAAACAAAGCTGACAGGTTGATTCAGGAATCCATTCAAATTGGTTAAATTGCGCCCGGATTTAGAGTAATCATCTTATAAAATTAATAAAAAATGAAAGAAGTATATATAGTTTCTGCAGTACGGACGCCAATTGGAAATTTTGGAGGAGTCCTTTCTTCGATGACTGCTACCCAATTGGGAGCGCATGCTATCAAATCAGCCCTGGAACGCATTAAACTTTCTCCTTCAGAGGTACAGGAAGTATATATGGGAAATGTACTTTCCGCAGGCGTCGGACAGGCTCCTGTTACTCAAGCCTCGATCTGGGCAGGGATTCCTTCAAATGTACCCGGAACTACAATCAATAAAGTGTGTGCATCAGGAATGAAAGCGATAGCCCTTGCAGCAGAATCCATACTTTTGGGTGATAATGATTGTGTTGTTGCAGGTGGAATGGAAAGTATGAGCAATGTTCCTTTCTATCTTGATAAGGCTAGGACGGGTTATAAACTTGGAAATGGTACTGTGATCGATGGTTTGGTAAAAGATGGTCTTTGGGATGTTTATAAAGATTATCACATGGGAAATGCAGCTGAACTTTGCGCAACTGAATGTAAAATTTCAAGAGAAGAACAGGATGCATACGCTTTGGAATCGTACCGTCGTTCAAAGGAAGCATATGCCAAAGGGGCTTTTAATGATGAGCTCAGTCCGGTTAGTATTCCGGTAAAAGGAAAAGATCCTGTTGTTGTTTCGGAAGATGAGGAATACAAAAATCTTCGCGCGGACAAGGTCCCAACACTAAAACCCGCTTTTCAAAAAGATGGAACTGTTACCGCTGCCAATGCTTCCAAGCTGAATGACGGCGCAGCTGCTCTTGTGTTGATGAGTAAAGAAAAAGCGGATGCGCTTGGACTTAAACCAATAGCTAAAATCCTTAGTTATGCGGATGCACAACAGGCTCCTGAGTGGTTTACAACTACGCCAGCTAAAGCAATTCCAAAAGCTATCCAAAAAGCAGGAATTAAACCAGAACAGGTTGACTTTTATGAAATAAATGAAGCATTTTCTGTTGTGGCTATAGCGAATAATCAATTGATGAAACTTGATCCCAATAAGGTGAATGTTCATGGAGGAGCTGTTTCCCTGGGTCATCCGTTGGGTGCCTCAGGTGCAAGAATTATAGTTACTCTGATTCATGTCTTAAAACAACATGGCGGAAAAATTGGTGCTGCAGGAATTTGTAATGGTGGTGGCGGTGCCAGTGCTATGGTTATTCAACTGGCCTGATTAAGTCGATATTTATATTCAAACTATTTGGGCTGAATACTGTAAAAGGTTCAGCCCTTTTTTATTAATTTCGTGAGATGTTCGCATTTTGCCCACTAAGTATTGTACCGGTACGGAAAGAACCCAGTGATCGCAGTGAGATGGTTACTCAGCTTCTTTTCGGAGAAAGAGTTGAAGTAATCGATAAGCAGGAAAGTTGGCGAAAAATTCGTATCGCATTTGATGGCTATTCCGGATGGGTGGACAAAAAACAATTAATCACACTAGATGCGGCTGAATACGCGAGACTTGAACTACTTCCACTCTCTGTCAGTCTGGATATTGTACAATTGGTGGTGCTTCAAAATCATCAGGTTGTTCCTGTTGTTTTAGGAAGTACACTTACCGGTTTTAATCAAAAGAAATTTGTTTTCGGCTCTACTGAATTTCAGTATGAGGGAAATGTATCCACTCTTCAAAAACCTGATCCTTCCCTCCTCCTTGAAAATGCTTATATGTATTTGAATGCTCCCTATTTGTGGGGCGGCAGATCTCCTTTTGGAATCGATTGCTCGGGATTTACACAGATGGCCTTCAAACTATGCGGAATTGCAATAAAAAGAGATGCAGCACAGCAGGCAGAACAAGGTACACTGATACATCTTTTGGAAGAAGCCAAGGCCGGTGATCTCGCTTTTTTTGATAATGCTGATGGGAAAATTGTACATGTAGGAATAATTCTACCCAATCAACATATTCTCCATGCGAGTGGCAGAGTTCGGATTGATACAGTTGATCATCAGGGAATATTTAATCAGGAACAAAATGCATACACGCATAATCTTCGTCTGATTAAGAGGATGTTTTAATCGTTCTGATTTTATTGGCTTTACATAATGTATACTCCAGGGTTTTAGTTTTTATCCGGGATATGGGGATAAATTGTTTTGAATTCATTGCAGAATTGAACTTTTATAGCGTAATTTTGATTATTGATGTTTAACCAAAACCACACAATTATGATTTACAAAAATTTACTTCGAGGAATTATTTCTGCGTTTTTGTTCCTTCAAATTTTTTCAGTCGGCGCACAAAATGCGGATCAAAAATGGAGTCTTGGATTCCATGGAGCTCTTATCGAG
>CAYMMN010000079.1:0-11154 GCA_964391495.1 uncultured Flavobacteriales bacterium
CATAGAGCAACCAATCTCCCCGATTCCATAAAACCTTGAAAATTTTCGGTCAATAATGTTACAATTGTCAAAAGTTTATCATGATATTTCCTGAACTTCAGGCTGCTGTGACATATGTAAAGTAGTGTCAAGAACCCATTTTTTTTGCTGCTGCAAATTTTTTATACCTTTCCCATTCAATTCACAGACCAGCATATGTTTAAAGCGAATAAACTCTTCCTGATCATTTTCCTTTTCCTTTCAGTCCTCTCGCAAGATTCCTCTGCCCAATTAAAAGTGACATTTCCGTCAAAAGACAGTTTGCAAATCACTGCCGACTGGTACCCTGTAAGCAGCGAAATGCCAATTATCCTGTTGTGTCATCAGAATAAATTCAGCCGTGGAGAATTCAATGAGACAGCATTGCGTTTAAACAAATTCGGGTTTAATTGTCTTGCGATCGACCAGCGTGTTGGTGATGCCGTGAACGGTGTAAAAAATGAAACTGCCGAAAGAGCAAAAGCTGCCGGCAAAACTCCTTTGAATACCGATGCTGAACAAGACATCGAAGCTGCTATCGATTTTCTTTATGAGAAATACAAAAAAGAAATCATCGTCCTCGGCAGCTCCTACTCTGCTTCTCTTGCATTAAAAATTGCTTCGACAAACAATAAAGTACTGGGTGTTGCAGTTTTTAGTCCGGGAGAATATTTCGCCGATCCGAATTACATCTCAAAAAGTATAAGCAATCTGAACAAACCTGTATTCGCGACTTCTTCGCTTCAGGAAGCGGATGCTGTCACTGATTTGCTCAAGGATGTCAATTCGAGAATTAAAGTGCAATATATCCCGAAAACTCCGGGGAATCATGGCTCTAAAGTACTCTGGTCTGTCGCACCCGACAATCAGGAATACTGGATCGCTCTCATGAGCTTCCTGAATAAGATGAAGTCACTTTGATGAAGGTCAAATCCACCTTTTCTTTTCCGAATTCATTTTACAGGCTATCAGTGTATTTTCTTTTTTTCATGCTTGTGACCACAACGTTGAAAGCACAAAAAGGAATCACGACCGTAGGACTTCAGTACAAACCTATTTTTCCTGTTTCATTTCTTGGCACAGGAAAACAAAGCACTTCTTCAAATCAGGTCAATTTTGATGTAGAATTAAAATCCGGTTTCTGTGCAGGGATGGTAGTACGACATGGCTTTTCCGAACTCCTTGCTTTTGAGACAGGAATCAATTATGTCAAAAGAAAGTATGATCTAAACATTACAGATGGTGAATTCAAAGGAACATCAGAATTCAGAATTATAGGTTATGAAATACCTGTGAATCTGCTGGTATACATTCAGCTCGGCGAAAAATTATTCATGAATGCATCCATGGGACCGAGCGCGGATATGTTCGCGAGCAATGTGCAATCCTATGATGAATATTTTCAACATGTATCTTTCCGAAACCATATTTTTCAGGCTTCTGTTTTAGCGAATCTGGGATGGGAATGGAGAACAGAAAAAAGCGGATTCATCTATCTTGGCGCATCGTATCATCGTCCCTTTTCTTTTATTTATCTCACAAAAGTTGAATACAAATTTCGCGGGAAGGACGAATCTACCGATCAGAAATTGCTCGGCAATTATCTGACTCTGGATCTTCGCTATTTTTTCCCTGAGAACAAAGGCAAGAAACCGGGCAGAAATGAATAAGGAGCGGATTGCTCCACTCCTTAGATGATCATCAGATCAAAAATTATCAGAATGATTGATAAATTTATTCTACCACCATTCTTGCCAGACTTTCATTTTCTCCGGTTTGCATTTTCACGAAGTAAATTCCTGCACTAAGGCCGGATACTTCCTGTGAAATACGATGACTTCCAGAATCAAACTTTTGATTTTCAAAAATGCTGCTCACGAGTTGTCCTGTAGATGAATAAATTTTCATGGATACAACTGAAGCTTTCGGCAAATGGAATGAAATCAATGAGGGATGATTCGCGCCTGCAGCACTTGCTGTTAAACCAAAATTATTTCCGTTAACAGATCCGACCTGCGTGGTACCATTTGCAACAACGACTACAGTACCAAAATAAGGAATACGGTTGTAAGCGGTAACGGTAACATCCAGCGTGTCTCCGATTGTCAATCCCGGAATGGTCAGAAAAGCAGAACCACTCAGTGCATATCCTGTACTTACAATCTGATTGTGATGACTGAGACAAACCAATGCCTGATCAACATTGCATTGCACCACCCAAGTTGTGGTATTTTCATCAATTGTTGCATCATGCGCTACCGGAATCGGTTCAGGTGTTGCAGTCCGCACTGTAATGCTCGGATCCCCAAAGCAGGTCCATGTGTCTGTCATTTCTACTCCGGCTACACCATACTGATCATTCATGTGCAGGCAACCGTTGACAGAAATACCACCGAAAGTATGCTTGATATTTCCCGGATAAGTTTCAACAAGAATGTCTACCATTTCATCCTGTCCATCCATTGGTGGATCCCAACTCTGGTTGATAGTTGACATCAGAGTAGCGATCGCTCCAATCGGAGCACCAGAAATTGTTGTGGTCCTCATCAATGCTTCCGCTAGACAACTTCCATTGTTAAAATCACCATTTACACAAGCAACAGACCAAATGAATGGAAGCATGTTCTCGTTCGTCAGATTCTGCACATCACCTGAACTAAAGCTGGTTGTTCCACAGCTGTTCTGACTTCCATGTCCTGTATATGTAAGTACACTGCGACCGGAATTGAAAGCATCTGCAAGATCCTGTGGACCCGGATCACCGGAAACATCCACTCCACCCTGACTGCCGTCGTAAATTTCATCAACATCTGTATAAGTATAGCCCAGATATTTCAAACGAATATTTCTTTCGTGTTCAAAATCCATTTCATTGTCATCGCCGGGTCCCTGGTCTGATCCAACACAAATCCCTTTGTGATACCACTGGCCCATCGGATCCGGATGCATTTCATAACTGATGGAACGTTGAACCTGAGTTTCCAGTTCAGCAGGAGTATTCGCCGAAAAACGACCGACAATAACTTCTGCATAAGAATCATTTCCGAGGATATCACCATAAGATGGATCCGAATCTCCGTTGCCTGTTGGAAAAGGAGGAATCTGTGGACCATCACCAACCAACAGTACAAAGGTCAATCCGTCAGTATTGTATTTATCGGTGATGTAAGTCTTGATTGCAGAAGGACTAATTCCAATAGTGGAAACATCGACCATTTCTGTTCGTTGTCCCATTTTATTTTTCCAATCAACAAAGGGCTGCATTGTTGCCATCAGGGAAGGATCTGCAATTACCAGCATACTTCCTGTTTCAGCAGTTTGTATATACTGAGTCTGGTTGTAATTGATAAACCGATTGGTATAAATCGGATTAAAAATATCGTTTGGTTGTGGTTGACGGGAACGTGAGAATGTATTCTGGGAAACAAAAGAAGTTACCGGACTTGTTTTGACAGTAAGCTGATCATACACACGTAAAACACGAGTGACAGGATTGTACTGGAATGGATAGACAACAACTGTTTGTCCACGGAAATCACGAAGAATATACGGATCTCTCAGTTCAGCGATAGTGCCCGGATAAAAACTATTGCTTGAATATGCCGGTCCGTATGTGTATGGAAATGCAGACGGATCCTGATTTCTTTTCAGGTTTCCTTTGGAAGGGAGCAATTGAATATTGTTGTATTCATGAAAGGAAGAAGCAATCACCTGCACATCCATTGTTGCCGCATCCGGAATGATAACCGATACAGCCATTTTCAAAACATCAGGGGCTCCTGCAATCAATAAATGACTTGCATTTTCCGCATCAATCAGATGAGAAATACCCTGCGCAGTGGAAACTGTTTGCAGGTTAAATCCGGGAACATGAAAGGCGATGGTGGTCTCATCGCCGGATTGTTGCACAAGATTCGCACTGAGTTTTTGTGATGTGGAATGATCTGCCGAAATCCATTGTTTCGGATTTGATGAAAAAGCAATAGCAGAAATCATCAGACAGATTCCTGAAAGGAGTATTCTTTTTTTCATACGATTTGTTTATACCGGCCATGAAGCTCGGAAAAGACGGGATTAAGATACATAATTACTGTATATATTCCACATTGTCAGAGAAGTGTCAGGCAATACAAGGTGAAATAGTAGAATTCTTTCAGGAATTAATCCAATTTCGGATTTTGCTTATGACGTTCTGAATCTCTGGAGGATTTTTTTTCAAGATTTTTCTGAAAAGCGGCGGTCAGATCTACTCCTGTTTGATTGGCCAGACAGATCAGCACAAACAATACATCAGCCAGTTCATCACCCAGATCTTTTCCAAGATCCGATTCTTTTGACGATTGCTCTCCGTATTTCCTTGCAATAATTCTGGCAACTTCTCCTACTTCTTCGGTAAGCATAGCCATATTGGTGAGCTCATTAAAATAACGAACGCCATGAGTTTTTATCCATTGGTCTACTTGGGCTTGTGCTTCGGAGAGGCTCATTTTAGATGTTAGTTGTTAGATGTTAGTTGTTAGTTGTTAGTTGTTAGATGTTAGATGTTAGTGCTTTGTGGTTAGTGCTTTGTGGTTAGTGGTTGGTGCTTAGAGTGCATCGTAAGCTTGCCGACTCCAGACTCCGAACTCCCGACTTTTTAAATCACGCTGGTGTCTTTGATTCACCATTTCCGCTATTCTTTACTCTTTGAGTCTATCCAAATCGTAACCGGGCCGTCGTTGACGAGAGCGACTTTCATATCGGCACCGAACTCACCGGAGTATACAATTCTTCCGCTATCCTGTGCAAGACGTAATAGAAATTTTTCATACAAAGGAATTGCCTGTTCCGGTCGGGCTGCGCGGATGAATGAAGGCCGATTCCCCTTTTTAGTTGACGCGTGCAATGTAAACTGGCTCACCACCAGAAAATCACCCTGAACATCTGAAACAGAAAGATTCATTTGTCCGTTTTCATCACCGAACACACGCAGCTTTGAAATTTTACCGCAGAGCCACTCTATGTCTTCATCTGCATCTGATTCTTCTATTCCAAGAAGTATTAGAAAACCTCTGGTAATCGAAGCTTTTTCATTTCCTCCTATAGAGACAGAAGCCTGAGATACACGTTGTATTAGAACTCTCATGAGATGAAAGATGAATTCATTTATTTACCTGAAAATATCCTGGTTACTCAGGATACTGAGATAACTATCATAACGGCTGTATGCGATTTCGCCACGTTCTACTGCCGGTTTAACAGCACAATCTTTTTCAGTGGTGTGTAAACAGTTATTGAATTTACAACCCTTCCCAACAGCAAAAATATCAGGGAAAAAGTGTGACACTTCATATTTGTCAAAATCAATGGTGCCGAATTCACGAATGCCGGGAGTATCGATCAGGAAACCTCCATCCGGCAACGCATGCATCTCTGCAAATGTGGTTGTATGTGTACCTTTCATGTGCTGGGATGAAAGTGTTGATGTTTTCAAACCGAGTCCGGGAATAAGCGCATTGATCAAGGATGACTTCCCTACTCCGCTATGTCCGGAAAACAGGTTCACTTTCCCTCTGAGTTCGTCTTTCAATGCATGCAAACCAAATCCCGACAATCCTGAAACTGCCAGTACTTTATAACCAATCCCCTCGTAGAGATTTTTCAATTCATTCACAAAATCCCAGACATCATCATCGTAAATATCCGCCTTATTCCAGAGAATTCCGGCCGGAACACTGTGAGCTTCTGCGGTTGCCAGAAACCTGTCGATAAAACCCAGAGAGGTTTTCGGAAGAACCGGCGTCGCCACGACCCATGCACGATCTACATTGGCGGCAATGATCTGAACCTGTTTTGATAGTTTGACAGATTTCCGGATGATGTAATTCTTGCGGTCGAAAACACGAACAATATGGCCAACTTCATGCGCTGAATCCCATTCCACTTCAACCTTGTCGCCAACTGTTACCGGGTTAGTTGCTTCAAAATCCTTCAAACGTAAATTTCCACGAATCCTGCAGGTCAGATTCTTGCCATCCTCCAGTCTGACCGTGTACAAAGAACCCGTTGATTTTATCACTATCCCGTGCATGGCACGAAAGTAAAAAAAGCAAGCGGAGAATTCACCTTAATTTCGTGAGAAATAACTTAGATTTGCGGTGGTTGGGTTCCGGGTTCCGGGTTCAAGCTTTGAAGTTCAAGGTTTGAAGTTCAAGGTTCGAGGTTAATGAATGTTGAAAGTATCAAGTAAAATTCCAACCACTAACCACCAAGCACTAACCACCAACCACTAACCACCAGGCACTAAGCACTAAGCACCAACCACCAGGCACTAACCACCAAGCACTAAAAAAATGAGTGTAAAAGTCAGTTCGATCACAAAAATGTATGGAAGTCAGAAGGCGCTGGATGAAGTGACATTCAGCGTAGATGGCGGACAGGTTGTGGGATTTCTTGGGCCCAATGGAGCGGGGAAATCAACGATGATGAAAATTATCACCTGTTTCATTCCTCAGACTTCCGGCAAAGTGGATGTGTGCGGATTTGATGTCACTGAACAAAGCCTGGAAGTGAGAAAACTGGTAGGATATTTGCCTGAACACAATCCTCTTTACCTGGAAATGTATGTCAAGGAATATCTCGAGTTCATTGCAGGATTGCATCATCTCGCCGGAACAAAAAAAGCGAGGATCTCTGAAATGATTGAAATCACCGGATTGCAAATAGAACAGAATAAAAAAATCGGAGCCTTGTCAAAAGGATACCGGCAGCGTGTTGGTCTTGCTCAGGCCATGATTCACGACCCGAAAGTCCTGATTCTTGATGAACCTACTTCCGGACTTGACCCGAATCAATTGTCTGAAATCCGCGCATTGATAAAATCCATTGGAAAAGAAAAAACAGTAATTCTTTCAACACATATTATGCAGGAAGTTGAAGCGATTTGCGACAGAGTGATCATCATCAACAAAGGCAAAATTGTCGCTGATGAAAACACGGAAATTTTGCGCAAATCCTCTACAGGTGACGATATCATCATGGTTGAGTTTGATAATCATTGTACTTCCAAACAACTTTTACAAATCGAAGGTGTTGTGAGAGCAGAAGCGCTGAATGGAAACAACTGGAAACTTGTTTCCGATGGCAAAACAGATATTCGCAGTCATGTTTTTCAATTTGCAGTTCAGAATAACCTCACAGTATTATCCATGCAAAAGCAGGAGCAGAAACTGGAAGATATTTTCCATCAACTGACGCAGAAAAAAATTTCCTGATCCAAACGAATGGCAGCTTCTGAGCATCCCGGCAAGACACAATTTATCCAAATACTGATTTTGACTTTCATTATCAGTCTCAATTATTCTTTGTCTTTGCATGCACAAAACATTTCCGCATACACGGATTACAGAGGGTATCTGCAAGTCTTTGACAACGGGATGTTCAAACAACTCGAATATCTTCCTCCAAAATCTTATAAGTTCGGCGCGAGTTCTGTTGCTTATATCGATAACAGAAGTGATTTTAAAATTTATTACAAAGGTCAGACCTATCCGCAGATTAACGCGGCTGATTTTTCATATTTCATGACCGACTATCTTGTCGCGTTTAAGGTTGGATCGGTCCTGTATATTTTTGATGACGGTAATCGCAAAACACTGAGTTATTACAATTCAATTGTTGCAGTGAATGATAGCGTCATGGCGTATTTTGATGATTCGAATTACAATCTGAGCGTTTATTACCGCGGTAAAACAGCGGTGCTTGAATCCTCATTGCTCGATAAACCCAAGAGTATAAAAACGGGAGCCAATACAATCGCCTGGGTGAATCAAAGTAATTTTTTCAACATTTTTTATCAGGGTCAGGTTCACACCATCAGCAACATTCCACCTGTCGATTATCAGGCCGGAAGGGATTTAGTAGCGTATGTGGACGATTACGACAAACATTTCCATCTTTTTTACAAAGGCGATTCCGCCATGGTAGAAGAATATGCACCTGATTCCTTCAAAGTCGGTTATGGTATTATGGCGTACGTCGACAACCTCGGTAATTTCAGGGTGTTTTACAATGGAGCTACAAAGCGACTCCTGTCGGACCGACCGGATTTCTTTGTGGTCAAAGGAAATATGGTGGTGTACTCTTACAACCGGATGTTCAATGTATTTTACAACGGACAAGTGACCACCATTGAGAATTTCGCTCCGAGTGATTTTCAGGTAGGCACAGATGCTGTTGCCTGGATTAACGATAGTGGCAGGTTGAAAATATTTGACAAGGGGAAGACGTATACGGCCTCCTATGAACTCATCAATAAATACAACCTGACGGGAAATGTCCTCAAATACGAAACCGGAACAAATACAGTAACAGTGTTTTTTGATGGTAAAAACTACTGATTCCCCAGCTTTTGAGTGTTTTTTCCTCTTGAAATCAAGGTATTTTAGAGTCCCTTGCGACTCCTGAATCAAAGTAATTTCTTACTTTTGCAGCCGAGTGGAAAGATTTGATTGGCTGCCTGTATCAGTAGCAATATTGCAACCACGGTAAAAAATGCTAAAGCTGGACTAAAGCTTTTGCATCCGCGATCAAACCCTCCCGATTCCTTGATTTACAAAAATAGTCTTTAAAAAAACCAACAGAGAACCATGTCTTATTTGTTCACCTCAGAATCCGTTTCCGAAGGGCATCCCGACAAAGTTGCGGACCAGATTTCAGATGCATTGATTGATTATTTCCTGGCCTATGATCCCAAGTCAAAAGTGGCTTGTGAAACACTGGTTACTACCGGACAGGTTGTCCTCGCGGGGGAAGTAAAATCGGAGGCTTACCTTGATGTTCAGGATATCGCACGTGATGTAATCCGTAAAATCGGTTACACCAAAAGCGAATACATGTTCGAGGCTAACTCCTGCGGAATTTTCAGCGCGATTCACGAGCAGTCACCGGATATCAACCAGGGTGTAGATAAAAAAGATCCATGGAAACAAGGTGCCGGTGATCAGGGTATGATGTTCGGTTATGCAAGCAAAGAAACAGATACATACATGCCATTGCCACTGGAACTCGCTCACCTTTTGTTGCGCGAACTTGCAGCCATCCGCAAAGAAGGCAAAACCATGACTTACCTCCGTCCGGATGCCAAGTCACAGGTGACAATCGAATACGGTGACGACAATCAACCTATCCGCATTGACACGATTGTGATTTCGACACAACATGACGATTTCGAAAAAGATGCCGCCATGTTGAAGAAAATCAAAGAAGATGTCATCAATATTCTCGTGCCACGTGTGATGAAAAAATTACCAAAACGCGTTCAGGCATTGTTCAATGATAAAATTAAATACCATGTGAATCCGACTGGTAAATTCGTGATCGGTGGACCACACGGTGATACAGGACTGACAGGACGTAAAATCATTGTTGATACATACGGTGGTAAAGGCGCTCACGGTGGTGGTGCATTCTCCGGTAAAGATCCTTCAAAAGTTGACCGTTCCGCAGCTTATGCAACCCGTCACATTGCTAAGAATATGGTAGCGGCTGGTTTGTGCGACGAAGTACTTGTGCAGGTTGCTTATGCTATCGGTGTTGCTGAGCCTGTTGGTTTGTATGTAAATACTTATGGTACAGCAAAAGTTCAACTGAGCGACGGAGAAATAGCTCAGAAGATTCGTAAGATTTTTGACATGCGCCCGTACGCGATTGAACAACGTTTTAATCTACGTACTCCAATTTATCTTGAGACAGCAGCATATGGTCACATGGGCCGCGAATCCAAGGTGGTGGAAAAAATCTTCAACAAAGGAAAGAAGAACGAGAAGCGCATTAAGGTGAAATTGTTCCCTTGGGAAGAGCTCAACTATGTAACTCGTTTGAAAGAACTCTTTGTTACAGAAAAAAAGAGTGCCAAAAAAAGCAACGCGAAACAAGCGCAGCTTGAAATGGTATAATCTCTGAATTTATTAAATAGAAAAAGGGCTTTCCGGAAGGGAGGCCTTTTTTTTGTGGCAAATTTTTAAAAGGAAAATTTGTGTTGATACTATTATTACAAAAAGCAGATATCAAATGATTGTAAATTGTGAAACGAATAAAAAGCCGTTTATATTCACACCATGAATTCAAGGATGCTCAAGATCTTGATTGGTCCGGCGGCAGCAGTAATCACTTACATGCTACTCTCCTTCCAGGGATTATCACAACCCATTGCCGGTACCGCATGTGTACTGGTATGGATGGCGCTGTGGTGGATCATGGAACCGGTTGATCTTGGAGTTACATCTTTCATTCCCTTTGTCCTCTTCCCGATCCTTGGCGTCATGGACACCGCGACGGTCGCGATGCAATACATGGAACAAACCATTTTTCTATTCATGGGTGGATTCTTCATGGCTTATGCAATGGAAAAATGGAATTTACACCACCGGCTGGCGTACAAAGTTCTTCGCCACACAGGTCAACGTCCTTCGAAGGTTTTATTAGGAGTGATGCTGACAACATTCCTCGTTTCTATGTGGATTTCCAATACTGCGACGGTCATGATGTTGCTGGCAGCGGTTTTGTCGATTGTAAGACACGAACATTTGTTCGACAGAAAATATCACACTCAAATTGCCTGTGCACTTTTGCTTGGCTTAGGTTACACTGCTTCGATTGGCGGAATGGCAACACTCGTGGGGACACCAACCAATATGATCTTCGCTGGCTTTTACGACAAGACTTTTCCAAACGCTGATCCAGTGAGTTTTTCAAGATGGTTTCTATTCGCGTTTCCTTTTTCATCCATGCTCGCTGTCATCGCCTATTTCATCATTCGCAAATTATTTATTCCAAAGGCAGCGGATCGGCCATTCGATATGGAATTCATTCGAAAGGAACAGGAGAAATCCGGCAAGATGAGTACGGAAGAAAAACGTGTACTATGGGTATTCCTTGTTACAGTTGTGCTTTGGTTTACCCGTGCAGATATTCGTATCGGAGAACATGAGATAAGAGGATGGGCAGGTTACCTCTCATTTGGAAAATGGATCAAAGATAGTACTGTTGCAATGGCGGCAGCTCTGGCATTGTTTATTATTCCTTCTTCTCAAACAAAAAACGAAGCCTTATTGGAATGGAAGGACGTGACCAAATTGCCATTGCGAATTCTCTTAT
>CAYMMN010000080.1:0-10961 GCA_964391495.1 uncultured Flavobacteriales bacterium
ATGACGAGTACGGTGATGTAAGAAACATTTTTTCCGAAAAAACCCAGCATCAATCCGCCACCGGAAGAACCAAGAACTACTGCAACATGCCAGAATGTACTGTTCCATGCTGATGAATTCGCATAGGCTTCGCGAGGGACAACCTGTGTCATCAGTGGAAACTGAGCCGGACTGTAAAATCCCCGTAGGATTCCGATTCCAAACATGATCATGTAAAATGGAAAAGCGGATTGTTGTTCAATGGGCAAGTTGGCATAATGATAGGAAACATAGGTCAGCAACAGAGTACACAAAAACATCAGGCCCTGAACCCACACTAAAATTTTTCGTCTGTCATTTCTGTCGGAGACATAGCCACCATACAAAGCCAGACCAACAGCCGGAATCGCTTCCGCAAGACCGATGAACCCAAGTGACAATGGATCATGTGTGATTTCATACACCTGCCAGCTGAGCACCACAAACTGAATCTGCAAGGCCAGCGTGAGCATGAATTTGGAGAAAATAAATCTCCTGAAATTAAGATGGCGAAATGCGATGAACGTTTCAGAATTGCCTATGATTGGTTTGCTCATGCCGGGGGAAATGCAATAAAAAAATAATTTTAATCAGGCCAATTCGGATAACTCCAGCCAGCGCATGGTTTTTTCATCGATGCTTTGAATGACCACTTCCATGCGGTTGGCCCATTCCTGCAATTGTGTATGTGTAGCCGAACTTCCGCTCATCTTTTGTTCGAGTTCTGTTTTTTCATTTTCGAGAGCTTCGATCTCTTTCCCTAAAGTTTCAAACTCAAATTTTTCTTTGAATGATAATTTTTTCTTCTCGGTCTTTACCTGTGTGTCTTTTTTCTTTTCCTCTTCAACTTCCTTACTTTTCAAACGAGCAGCTTCCTTTTCTTTCTCCTCTTCCACCATTCTCCATTCGGTATACGTTCCGTTATAATCACGGATGACACCATTTCCTTCGAAGATAAATAAATGGTCTACGAGTTTATCCATAAAATATCGGTCGTGACTCACCACAATCAGGCATCCTTTGTAATTCAACAGAAATTCTTCGAGGATTCCCAGCGTGAGCAAATCAAGATCATTCGTCGGTTCATCGAGAATAAGAAAATTGGGATTCAGGATCAACACTGTGAGCAGATGCAATCTTCTTCTTTCACCACCGCTCAGTTTTGAAACATAAGTGAACTGTTGCTCGGGTGGGAACTGGAACAAATTCAAAAACTGTGAAGCCGAGACTTTGGAACCATCACTCAGTTGAATTACTTCTGCATAATCTTTGACTACTTCTATCACACGTTTGTCATCCTTCAATTCAAGACCTTGCTGGGAGTAATAACCAAAGATGATGGTATCCCCAACATTGATCTTTCCTGAATCAGGTGAGTCTTTACCTGTAAGCAGATTCAGAAATGTAGATTTTCCTGCACCATTCTTTCCGACAATTCCAATGCGTTCTCCTGTCCGGAATGTATAGTCGAATCCATTCAGAATATTCAGGTCGCCGTATTTCTTATGTACTTTCTTTAATTCAATGACCTTCCCTCCGATCCGGTTCATTTTGACATCCAGTTCGACGGCTCCCTGTTTCTTTTTTCCTGCAGCTTTATCTTTCAGTTCATAAAAAGAATCAATCCGAGCTTTGGATTTTGTTCCCCGAGCTTTTGGCATGCGACGCATCCATTCGAGTTCGGTACGCATGAGATTACGGGCCTTGTCTGTTTCCCGTTCTTCGTTCCATTCGCGTTCGGCTTTCTTTTCAAGGAAATAGGAATAATTTCCTTCGTAGGTAAATAATTTCTGATGTTCCATCTCGATAATCTTATCGCAGATATTATCCAGAAAGTAACGGTCGTGTGTAACGAGTAAAAGCGAAAGTTGTGAGCGTGTGAGAAATTCTTCGAGCCATTCAACCATGTCGACATCGAGATGGTTCGTTGGTTCATCCATGATGAGGAGATCAGCCGGCTCAATCAATGTCTTAGCCAGTGCGATTCTTTTTTTCTGTCCGCCTGAGAGTTGTCGCACAGGCTGATCGAGATGATGGATATTCAATCTTGATAAAACCTGTCGCACTCTTACTTCATAATCCCAGGCATGTGCATCATCCATTTTGGAGGCAGCTTCTTCCAGGGCTTTTTGTGTGATTGGTGAATGTGCTTCAGCGTCTGCTTCCAGACAGGCTTCGTACTCTTTGAGTAAACGAATGATCGGATTATCCATACTGAAAATGACTTCGAGTACGGTTTTCTGTGTGTCGAGAAACGGATCCTGATCGAGATAAGCGACACGAATATCCTTGCGCATGGTTACGATTCCGGAATCCGCGACATCCTGACCGGCAAGAATCCGCATCAGTGTTGTTTTTCCGGTACCATTCCGGGCAATCAGGGCAACTTTTTCACCTTTGGAGATACCAAAACTGATTCCATCGAAAAGAACTTTCTCCCCATACGATTTCGACAAATTTTCAACAGACAATAAATTCATAGACCAGGTTCAGGAATCAGTGTGACAATAAAACGGACGCCAGAGAAGCCTGTGGGTTCGCAAAGTATTTGAAATGCAATATGCTTTTTTTCAGTGAGTGAATCATTTATCAATCTTTACTCCCCTTCTCTCCAACAAAATGATCCGTTGTGTATTTGAACATCACGTTAAACGTCGTGAGTGAGCCATAGCAGCGGGTGATGTATTGCTGCATGTTGACTTTGTCTTCTTCAGTAAGCTTATCGTGAGCATTGATTCTTTGCTCCAGCACCCTCAGCCGATCACGCAACATCACGATCTTATTGAAAAAAACATCGATGGGCACTTCCTTGGATTTCAGTGAAGCATCTCCGGGTTTCATGATGAGAGTTCCACCCGTCCACTTTTGTCCAATTTCAACCCGTTCCTGTAAATCAGAGTATTTTTTGATGATGTTCACCAGTAATACTTCGATATCAGCCAGACTGACAAGATCATTATCCGCATCATTCGCGTCAATGACTTCCAATTGTACATCTGTTCTTTCAATATCACGCATGCCATGTTGCATGAAGGTGATCACGTATTCTTCAGGTTTGATCTGAACAATTACTCCATCACCATACTGAGGATGGCGAATTCTTGATCCGATACCCAGAGAGATTTTTTGCATAAGGATGATTTATGTGACAAATTTAGCGATTATGATGGGATTATTGATGTTCGATGTTCCAGGTTCGAAGTTCGAGGTTGGAATTGAGGCTGAGCAAGTTGAACCATTGAACTTCAAATCTTGAACGTCGAACAAGGAACCTTGAACTTCGAACTTCGAACCACCATCGAACTTCGAACCTCCAAGCTCCATCGTTAAGGGATGTTAAACTTTGTCATTTTACTGTAATTCCCCAAAAACCATAAAACAAGTTGAGACCTTATTCGTTCCTTGTTATAGTTTTTGTGTTCATGTTTTTCGTGTGGGGAGCCGTCAGGTGTAAATCTGGCGGCTCTTGTTTTATTATGGTTCGAGGTTCGAGGTTCGTTTGAGGTTGATATTCGTTTGTGAATGTATTGTTTCATTTTTTCAAAAAACATTTCCTCCTTTACTCAGTTCCGTCTTTAAAAATTTAATCCTATAAAACATATAACCCGGAAATCGGAACACGAAACCCGAAACCAAATTGCTTTTTAAGACCAAAAGAAAACCCTATCTTCGAAGCCGGAGTAAATGGAATTTCAAATGGACGATCATCCATGTTTAGTGAACAAGAAAAAGAGCTGCTTGCCGAACGAATGGTTACCGGCAATCTCTACAAGCTGAAGCACTTAACCGGGTCCATTCAGCCTGAAGAGCTTGCCGAGTTAATCAATGAGTCGAAGCACATTGATGTACGGAAAGTCTTCCAGGTTTTAGAAGCTGAAAAAGCGATTAAGACATTTGAAAATCTGGACTTCGACATCCAGATGAAATTGCTCAGCACTTTTAGTGTTGAACAGGTTTCACATACGCTGAACCAGATTTCTCCGGATGACCGGACTGCACTTTTCGAGAAATTACCTCAGGAGTCCCTTCAGAAATACCTTAGCCTTTTAAGTGACGAAGAACGGAAAACAGCCAATCAGCTGCTTCAGTATCCTGAAGATAGTATTGGTCGTTTGATGACTCCGGATTTTGTATCCGTGAAGGAAGATTGGACTGTTCAACAGGTTCTCGATCACATCCGGAAATATGGCAAAGACTCTGAAACACTCAATGTCATTTATGTAACGGATACAAAAGGCTTTCTGCAGGACGATATAAAGGTGAGGGATTTCCTGCTTGCACCGCTCGATAAAAAAGTCGGTGAACTGATGACCCGTCAGGTCGTTGCTCTGTATGCAAGAGATGACCAGGAAAAAGCCATTGATATTTTTAAACAAACCAATCGTGTCGCCTTGCCCGTGACTGACTTTAACGGATTACTGCTAGGTATCGTCACCTTCGACGATATGATGGATGTAATCGAAGAAGAAGATACAGAAGATATCCAGAAGTTCGGGGGTACTGAAGCTCTCGAAGAACCCTACCTGAAGGTTTCCCTCAGGGAAATGGTCAGCAAACGCGCCGGATGGCTCATTATCCTCTTTCTGGGTGAAATGCTCACTGCAAGTGCAATGGGTTATTTTAATAACGAACTCAACAAAGCAGTGGTCCTCGCTCTTTTTGTTCCACTGATTATTTCATCCGGAGGTAACAGCGGATCACAGGCTGCAACGCTCATCATTCGTGCAATGGCTCTTGGTGAAGTGACGCTTTCCAATTGGTGGAGAGTTATGCGCCGGGAATTTCTATCCGGATTATTTCTTGGAACACTGCTGGGCATCATCGGATTTATCCGGATTGCTGCCTGGACACTTTTTACCGATCTCTACGGTCCGCACTGGCTGCTGATCGCCTTTACCGTTGGTCTTACACTGGTCGGAGTGGTTTTGTGGGGAACATTATCAGGTTCTATGTTACCGATGCTTTTAAAGAAACTGGGATTTGACCCTGCAGTTTCATCGGCTCCTTTCATTGCCACATTGGTAGACGTAACCGGACTCATCCTCTATTTCTCCATCGCGTTTTTGATTTTGCGAGGGACACTTCTGTGAGTAGAAGACAAAATTTATCTGGCTCTTACCTGCTTCACTTGTTCATGAATTGAATGAGTACCCTTTCAAATTCATCTTTTGTTTCAACAAAGGGAAAATGTCCGCTTGAATCAAACATTTTGTATTCCGAATTTTTCAAGGCTCGGTGCAATTGCTCATTTGCTTCCGGTGGAGCAAAATCCGCTTCAGAAGAACATATCAGTGTTTTGCATTTTACTTTTTTCAACTCCTTTGTAAGATCATAGTTTACCAGAGTTGAATCTTTGTAAAGAGAATTCACCAGCTCCGCTGTTTTCGGATAATTCGGACGAAAAATCAAGGTGAGACTATCCGCGTACAATGGATTAAAAAATCCCGGTTTAAACAACAGGCGGAAAAAGCTTTCCATCGTTTGAGGATTCTTGTTTGCAAATTCAGGACTCGAAACAATTTCTTTCTTCTCTTCAGCGCTATTTGGATCTTCACGAAGTTTCATCATGGCAAATGAGCTGTCTCTCCAGTAAGAAGATTGAGGAGTTGTATTGATCAACATTAATCTGTTAAGATGATCCGGGTACTTTACACCATAGCGCATAGCGACCAAACCACCAAAAGAATGCCCCATCAGGTTCATTTTTTCCATTTTGAAAAACGAACGGATAGAATCCAGATCATCTACAAATTGATCCATAGTCATGGTAGATGGATCTACATCAACAGGTGACCTTCCACTTCCCCGCTGATCGTAAAAAATAAGACGGTATTTGTTAGCGAGAGAATTCAGCTGAGGAAGAAAATAAGTGTGTTCCATCCCCGGACCGCCATGTACAATAACAATAGGTTCACCTGAACCTATGACATGGCAATAAATTTTACCGCCTTTCACCGGAATGAAAAATTCTTTGTCTTCCAGTTTATTTTTTGCCGACAAGGGAAAGGACATGATCATACTCAAACAAAAGATTGAGAAAACGCGAAGAAGCATATTCTGATTTTTTGCAAAGATAAGGATGAAAAATCGATTCTTTTCCTCTCAATTTTTCGGAAATTTCCCATCAATAATAGCCTAAAGGAAAGCCAGCTTCCTTGTTTCGATAGAATCCATCTAAAAAAAATTATGAAAATGAAAAACAAATGATCAGAATCATAGTCTCATAAAGCTCTGTGATGCAATGTCATACATGCGACAGTTGATATGGTGAGTGAACACATTGAATTCATTCATCCAAATCTATAAATCGTTATCTATATTTCGAAAAAATACATAGGAGACAGAATTCATATGGCATTACCCAGCTCCAGGAAATTAAAACTTTACAGAATGATATGGCTCAGGCATGATTTGCCAGCCGGGATGTCGGTGTTTTTTGTTGCACTTCCTCTTTGTCTTGGAATCGCTCTTGCCTCCGGTGCTCCTTTGTATGCAGGTATTATGACCGGTGTGATTGGCGGCATGATTACTTCTTTTATCAGTGGATCACAATTGAGTGTTTCAGGGCCTGCTGCCGGATTGACTACCATAGTCAGCGCTTCGATTCTTGCATCCGGTGATTACAGAATTTTCCTTTTATCAGTAATCATTGCAGGACTTGTACAGCTTATTATGGGACTCCTGAAATTTGGTGGTGTCGCATATTATTTTCCTTCTTCTGTAATCAAAGGAATGCTTGCTGCAATTGGAATAATTTTGATTTCTAAACAGATTCCACTTGCTCTTGGTTATGATCAACCTGATTTTTGGAGGAGCGGTTTTTTGTCTTTGCTTTCGGATAATAACTTCCTTGGCAATTTGAGCAATTTCAATCATCACATTCGTCGGGGAGTGGTAGTGATCACATTGATTTCAATTGGTATTTTACTATTGACGAAAATTCCATTCATTAAAAAAAAGCTTAAAATCATCCCTGCGCCTCTCCTTGTTGTCATTGCGGGTGTCTTGTTGAATGAATTATACCATTATATGATCCCGGGTATGGCTTTAAACCCTACTCAATTGGTAAAAATCCCTTCTGATATATTTTCACAAATACAGTTCCCTGACTTTACTTATATTTTTTCCAATTACAGAATTTGGGAAGATGGAGTAATCATAGGAATTCTTGCAAGTCTGGAGACATTGCTCTGCGTAGAAGCCATTGACAAATTAGACCCGCAACACAGGGTCAGCCCTGTGAATCGTGAATTAATCGCTCAGGGAATCGGAAATATGGCTTGCGGAATGGTAGGCGCTTTGCCCATGACCGCGGTGATCGTTCGCGGTGCCGCTAATGTCGACGCTGGAGCACGAACAAAACTTTCTTCCATTACACATGGTTTGTTTTTGCTCGTCAGTGTGCTCTCGATCCCTTTTTTAATGAACCTAATCCCTTACGCATCGCTTGCGGCCATTTTGATGATCACAGGTTACAATCTGAGTAAACCCAAACTCTTTAAAAACATGTTCAGTATGGGTTTGAAACAATTTCTGCCCTTTATTTTCACAATCGTTGTGATTTTGGCAACAGATTTATTGATCGGAGTTACCATTGGATTACTGGTTTCCATGTACTTTATTATCCAAAGTAATTTCAAAGCTGAGTTTATGATTGAAAAAACAGTTCAGCACATTACAGAGGTGTACAACATCCGTTTGCATTCAACTGTAACCTTCCTCAATAAACGAAAACTACGTGTTGCATTGGATAAAATCCCGCCTTACTCTGTTCTTACCATTGACGGCACAGATTCACATTTTATCGATTATGATGTACTTGAAATTATAAGTGAATTTGAAAGCAAGGCACACGACAGACATATTGAAGTTCATCTCAAAGGAATTGAAAAGGTGAATGTGCAGGCCATTCACTAATTTCTTTCTGAAAAGAAATGGGATTTATTTAAATATTTCTCCTACCATTTCCAGCTTGATCTCCGGCATAGCAGGATCATTCATATAAACACTGATTGAACGGGAATCCTTGCCTTCTTTTCCAAAAGAATCGAAATCAATTTTTACAAATGCGCTGTCACCCGGAGCTATTATTGTTTTAGAAAGTGCTGTATGGATACAACCACAACTTGATTTGGCTTTATAAATCAGCAGGTCTTTTTTACCATCGTTATAAATCACAAAATCATGTGATCTTTTTTCTCCCTGACGAATGCCTCCATAATTAAAACTAAGTTCCGGCACTCTTGCTTTTTGAACCGAAGCTGAATCTTCCGCACTCATTGGTGGAAAAAATTGAAAAATGGTAGCCGTAAGGTTTAGAAATTTAGTAGGCTGAATAGAGTCATTCGTAATCAGACTAATCCTGTCCATCACAAAACCATAGTCCTTTTTCGCAGCAGCATCAAATGAAATTGCCAACCAAGCTTCCCTACCCGGTTCAAGTGAGGACTGACTCAATGCCAATTGAAGGTGCTCAGGACTTTTGCCTCCCAATGTCAGAGTAATAGGTCTGGAAGCATTGTTATAAATTCGAATGGTATCTTTTCTAACTGAATTGTTAGCTATTCTGCCAAGATTCAATGTACTTGAAGAGAAACGCAGACTACCTGACTTTTTTGCGTATTTGTCCTGCAAAGTTGGACTGGAAGCAACAACCTGGTTTTGCGCACTGGCAAATAAAATTTTAAAAACAAAGATGAATGAGAGGATGAAAAATTTTCTTTCCATAGTTCTAAAATTAATGTGATGTGGCAGAAATTGTAAGGCCTGCAATTTTTGACGCGAAATCTTCCAGTGAAACTCCGTCAAAATTACCGGAACTCATCATCAAAAATACTTTTCCTTTCGGATCCATTTGGAATAAATCATTCACAAGACGTTTTGAATCCGTATAGATTTTCAATCCGGCATTCCCAAATGCTTCTTTCACACGTTTCGGAGATATAGGTTTTAATTTTTTGTGCTCAATGGTATGCGGATTAAAATAAACAATACCGATATCACATCCATCCATTGAACCTTTGTATTGATCGAGAAATTCTTCGTTCAGACTGCTGAATGTATGTAACTCCATGCATGCAACCAGTGTTCTGTTCGGATATTGTTGTCTGACTGCCTCGGTAGTTGCTTTGAGTTTTGAAGGAGAATGGGCAAAATCCTTGAAGACGGCAACATCATCGGTTTTCGCCAAAAGCTCCAGTCTCCTGGCGGCACCTTTAAACGATTGGATTGCTTTATAAAATTGATCGTTCCCAATCCCAAGCAAATTACAAACTGCACGGGCGCCTTCCAGATTCATCAGGTTGTGATCACCAAATACAATCAATGGAATTTCACCCGAATCCGTTTTCAGCCAGGTTGTACCATTTCGGATTTCGTGTTTGGGAATTCCATAGGCAATCTTCGTAGCGGGAGTCGCCGACTGATCCACCAACTGTTTTACTTCCGGATCACATTCACAGTAAATCAATTTACCGGTCACCGGAACCTGATCCGCGAAAATCCGGAATTGCTCGAGGTAAGATTCATATGTTGGAAATACATTGATGTGATCCCAGGCAATTCCGCTGATCAGTGCTATGTTGGCATGATACAAATGAAACTTCGGACGACGATCAATCGGCGAAGACAAATATTCATCGCCTTCGAGAACAATGATCGGAGCGTCGCTCAAGCGAACCATTGTATCAAATCCTTCCAGCTTGGCTCCTACCATGTAATCAAAGTCCATTTGGGATTGTTTGAGTACATATAAAATCATGGACGTGATGGTTGTCTTGCCATGACTACCACCAATTACAACTCGGATTTTATCTTTGGATTGTTCATAGAGATATTCCGGATATGAAAAGATCCTTAATCCCAATTCCTTTGCACGTAATAATTCAGGATTGTCTGCCCGCGCATGCATTCCCAGGATTATCGCGTCCATCCCGGCATTGATCAATTCCGGTTGCCATCCATCTTTTTCAGGAAGCAAGCCGGCAGCCTTTAATCTGGAACGCGAAGGCTCCAGGATTTCATCATCAGAACCGGTGATAAAATAACCTTTTTGATGCAGCGCCAGAGCCAGATTGTGCATAGCAGCACCTCCGATGGCGATAAAATGGATATGTTGTTTCTTGCTATCTGTCATTTGAAATCGAAGGTAAATTTACTTTTTCGATCAGGAATAATTACCGCAAGCATCTTTCCACAGCGTTACGAACAGGCAATTTACGTATTTTGCAGCTTCTTAAGAACCATCAGTATGAAACTCTATACCATCGAGACCGGAAATTTTAAACTTGACGGAGGCGCCATGTTTGGTGTGGTCCCAAAATCAATCTGGAACAAATTAAACCCCGCGGATGAAAATAACATGTGCAATTGGGCCATGCGCTGTCTCCTTGTGGAAGACGGGAATCGCCTGGTTTTGATCGACAACGGACTTGGCGATAAACAGGATCAGAAATTCTTCAGCTATTACTTTCTCAATGGCGATGATTCACTTTCAAAATCACTCCGTAAACATGGTTTTACAGAAAATGATATCACAGATGTTTTTCTTACCCATCTGCATTTTGATCATTGTGGCGGAAGTGTAAAATGGAATTCCGCTAGAGATGGTTATGAACTCGCCTTTCCGAACGCAACATACTGGAGCAATAAATCTCATTGGGACTGGGCGGTTAAACCAAACGCCCGGGAAAAAGCAAGTTTTCTGAAAGAGAATATTCTGCCAATCCAGGAAAGTGGTCATTTGAAATTTATCGGGGATGGAGAGGAATTATTCCCGGGTTTCAAAGTATTGTGTGTAAACGGACATACAGAATCCATGATGCTTCCCATCATTAATTACAATGGACGAACTGTAGCTTACTGCGCCGACCTGATCCCATCCGCTGCCCATGTGCCACTTGCCTATGTGATGGCTTATGATATGCGCCCGCTTATCACCCTTG
>CAYMMN010000081.1:0-10952 GCA_964391495.1 uncultured Flavobacteriales bacterium
TAGCACTCAGATACCGATAATTTACCGATAATTCTTGAAAAATTTCTTGAAAAACTTCCAGACACTTTGGCGACAGGTGGTAGAGTAGCGATTCTGTCTTTTCATTCAGGAGAAGACAGGCGTGTTAAAAAAGCTTTTCAGGGTCTGTTCCGGGCCGGTGTATACAGTGAAATTTCGCCCGAACCAATTCGTCCTTCTGCTGAAGAGTGCAATGCAAATCCCAGAGCGAAGTCCGCAAAACTTCGCTGGGCAATAAAAGCATAATTTTTTGTGATGTTTGTGCGATGAATGCCCGGAAGAATAAAATCAAGAAAAATAATTTGCCTCAGGTGAAATTGCATAAACTTGACTGGCTGGAATGGATTTCTGTGATTTTATGCATATGGTTCCTTGTATACCCGCATCCTTACAAAATTTTATTTTCGGTCATTTTGTGTTTACCCATTCTGGGTCTTATTTTAAATGGACTTTCTAATCCGAGTTTGGCTTCGCTTGTTTCCATTAGTAAATCTAACGAAGAGGTAAAATATGACCTTGCTGATTTCATTGAATTTCCGGGATTAATTTTATTGATCCGGGTGCTGATTGACTATGAATTTGAAAGCATTATCAGTATTCTAAAAGTAGGGACTTTGGCATTCGTTATTGTGTTGCTTTTGATGTCTGCTACTCACCGGAGCGTGGAACGTTCGAATAAAAACAAGGGACTGATTTATTTTACTGTCATCGGAAATATTGCTCTTTATAGTTATGCGGCGACATACGGTGTAAATTGTGTTTATGATCAATCTGCACCAAAAGTGTACAGTGCAAAAGTAGTTGATAAATCTATCAGCCAAGGAAGACGCCATACTACTTATTACCTTAGGGTAGAACCCTGGGGGCCTCATCGGGAAGCTGAAAATATCTCTGTTGCCAGAAGTCAATACGAAGAGACAACCATTGGCCAGAGAGTGTCCATTGATTACATGGAAGGTTGCCTGAATATTCCATGGTACTTTATTGAATGAATCAGAGTTTGCCTGGCTTTTCCGGGAATGTTAAACGATAAAATTCTATTCTAAAAAAATATTATAGCCTTTCTACTTTTATAATTCTAACAGGACAGTTTTTCGCCGCGATCATGTTTGCTTCGTATTCGTGATTGTCGACGAGTACGGAATATATTCCTTTTTTTTCAACGCCTCCAATCAAAGTACATTTTCCATCCCGTCGCGAAACACGCCAGCGGTCGTCTGCAGCTTCGACACAGGCATTACAACCAATACACTTATCACGACGCTGTGAGATTCTCACTTTATTCATGCGTCAGTTAGTTTGTATATTTTATCAGAAGGGCGAATTTTTTCAGGGATAGGGGTGGTGAGTACATCTCCTTTTTTTGCTGTTTGTGCAGAGGCCTCATTGACCATCATTTCATTTACCACAACATGGATGTAACCTGTTGTTGGTCCGGTTACGATAATTTCATCTCCTACTGACAAGTGATGCGCTTCCAGCTGAATTTCGCCGATGCCGGCTTTTTCAAAATATTTTACTCCGCGCCCGATATAAATCTTCTTCTTAGTGGATTTGGATCCATATTCATTGTTCCATTCTCCCATGGTTCTACCAAGATAATAACCATCCCAGAAACCACGATTGTAAACAGTAGCGAGTCTTTCCATCCAGCCTTCTACCTTTTCCTGAGTATAGCTGCCTGCGTGCCATGCATCAATGGCTTCACGATAACAGGATGTCACGGTGTATACATAATCCGCTGCACGTCCACGACCTTCAATTTTCAGAACGGATACTCCGGATTCCATTACATTATCCAGAAATCCAATCGTACAAAGATCTTTAGCCGACATGATGTATTCATTGTCCACTTCAAATTCTGTTCCTGATTCCTTATCAGTGACAATGTAACTTCTTCTGCAATTTTGGATACATGCTCCTCTGTTTGCTGAAGCGTAGTCGGAGTGAAGGCTCAGGTAACAATTACCTGAAACAGCCATGCACAAGGCACCATGAGCAAATATTTCAACCTCTATTAATTTACCTTTTGGCCCCGTAATTCCCCGGCTCTGAATTTGCCTGACAATATCTCCAACTTGCTTCAGACTTAGCTCCCTGGCCAGGACGACTACATCCGCGAATGCGGAATAAAATTCAACTGTATCAATGTTGCTGATATTTGCCTGTGTAGATATATGGATTTCTACTCCTGTTTTCTTCGCGTAATTCAAAACTGCATGATCTGAAGCGATGATGGCTGTGATGCCACTGGCTTTAGCCTGATCCACGATTCGTTTCATGAGTGAAATATCATGGTCATACATCACAGTATTGAGAGTGAGATAACTTTTTACTTCATGTTCGCTACAGATTTTAGCAATCTTTTCAAGGTCTTCAGTACGAAAGTTATTAGTTGATCGTGCTCTCATATTGAGCTGTTCGACTCCAAAATAGACGGAATCGCAACCTGCTTTTATTCCGGCCATCAATGCTTCATAGGACCCTGCAGGTGACATCAATTCGGTTTTATAGTTCTTGATTGTAGACATGTATTCTATTGAAATGCTGGTTTTTTGGGACTGTAATTTGAGACTTTTCATTCTGATGAAAGAATGATATTGGTCAGTCAGGGCATGAGGAAAGGGTAGTTCAAATCATTTTATGAGCTAAACATATTTCTTGAAATTGCTTTTTACGGGCATGAATTCGGATTTCTGTGGTTTTTTTGACTGACTTCTTAACATTTCCCTCTTCATTTCTTCATAACATTTTAATTACTCTGAGTCTACTTCTCACTACCTTCGTTTAGAAAGCCTTTAGAAGGGCTTTTTTGCTTCAGAAAGGAACATGTTTTATCGCCGGGCGATCTGCTTACTTTTTTGTTTCGTTGGTTTTGCTGTTTTAGTTTCAGCGCAACCAGGCTTTGAACGCAGTTATGGCGGAGTATCTGCTGAAACTGCATCTTATATCAAGCCTACCCCGGATCATGGTTATATTCTGGTTGGAACTGCATTGGACCCTTTCTACCAGAATACAGCTTATTACGTACTTAAACTCGACAGCAACGGAAATGAGAAGTGGTCGCGAATTTTTAGTGATCCATTAAATGCATATGGGAATGCAATTGTTCCGACTTATGATGGCGGTTATGCCTTTGTTGGTTCCCACAATGGAATTTTTTATGATGGTGTAGCTGAAATTGTCCGACTTGACAGTCTGGGAAATATCGTCAACTCAAATTCATTTCCACCAGCTGATGGTTGGGGAACGGCAGGTATTGGAATTATTGAAACGGGGGATAGCAACCTCGCTATTTCAGTGTACACAGATGGATTTATTTCACAGAACTATTATTCATTATATAAAATTGCTCCTGACCTGAGCACCAGCTGGACAAGCTTTTTATCTTATGATGGTTCCATATTGAATCCTCACGATGTGATTCAGGAAAAGGATGGCAGCTTCTTTTCAATGGCTTATTATCATAACTTTTATTATGTATTTCCAAATATTCCACAGGCAACTTCAATTCGGAAATTTGCAGTTGATGGAACATTGGTGATTGACTCGGTCTTTCAGTTTTATTCAGTTTCAAATGCAATCACTCCAACTGTCGACAGCGGAATTCTAATATCAGGATTCCAGGATTCTTTAAGTACAAGATGGATCAAATTGACCAGACTTGATTTGAATGGTACACCTGTTTGGCAAAAAAGTTATATTTCCCCGAATCTCCAGGATGGATATAGTGTGCAACAATGTTCCGATGGAGGATTTGCCATTCTGAATAATACAACAGGGACTCTGCTTAATCAGGGCGACATTGAGTTGATGAAAGTGAATGCGTCCGGTGACAGTTTGTGGTCAAAAACCTATGGATCTTTTCTCAATGAATCAGCAATTCACTTTGAAGAAACAGTTGATCACGGATTTGTAATTCTTGCAAGTACCACCAGTTTTGGTACATCAAAAATATACGTCATCAAAACAGATAGTCTCGGAAATATTCCAGGGGAGTATGTGATTTCAGGTTTAGGAAATTACTTTTGTGAAGGTGATACTGCGGAATTGATTTTGCATCCGGTTCCTCCTGTTGGTTCAGTAGTCCTCTGGACTAATGGCGAAACTTCAGACACCATTCATGTTACTTCAACCGGAAATTATTCTGCAACGGTTATTGACGCAAGTGGAGATACACTCAGAACGATCAATTATCCGGTCTTTTTTGCATCAAGACCACTCTCTCAGATAGCAACTCAGGATACCTTGTCTTTATGCAGTGAAAGTGTATTTCAGAATCTCTTCCAGAACGATGTGAGTTTTCAATATCAGTGGTATCTGAACGATACTCTCATTGAAGGAGAAAATACTTTGGAAATTACGCCTGTTGACCAGGGATTTTATTCACTGGTGGTTTCTAATTATTGTGGTTCGGATACTTCCGGTGTATTTTTAGACTCCTTGTATGCACTCCCTGCAAAGCCTGGTTTGAATGCAGTTTCACCGGCCACAATTTGTCCGGGTGATAGTTTTCTGTTAGCAGCTATTGATACCGGGTTCACATTTCAGTGGTATGAGGAAACAGTTACTGGAATGCTTGCCATTCCTTCCGCAAACGATTCGTTTATTTATCTTAAAAATCAAAATAATTACCAGTTACAAATCACAGATAGAAACGGCTGTCCGGCGAATTCCGATTTATTTCTTTTAACTGTTGATGATTGGCAGGTTTATGTAAATGCATCCGGTCCTTTAAGCTTTTGTGCTGGCGGTCAGATTGAATTGAGTGCACCTTCCGGTTCTCAATATCTCTGGTCGTCGGGTGACACGCTGCCTCAGGTACTGGTGAACTCCAGTAATGCCTATTATTTCAGTATGCTAAGTGATTATGGTTGTCCCAAATATTCAGACACTGTAGTTGTTACAGTAAACTCACTCCCTTATATTTCGCTTGGACCGGATTCAATTGTTTGTGATACCAGTTCAGTATTGCTTGATGCCGGGGCAGGGTTTAATTATTATCTGTGGCAGGACGGTTCAGTGGATCAGACTTTTCTTGCTTTTTCACCATCCATGACTCCCGATTCCGCGGATTATTTTGTGTTTGTGACCGATACAAATGGATGCGCAAACAGTGACACTATTCGTATCTATTTTGATATTTGTGATCATGTAAAAGAGTTGTCAACGGGAAAAGTTATTATTTCGCCGAACCCATCAGTTGCAGGCAGAGAATTGAAGGTGATTCTTGAGGAAGCAGGATTGGGATATTATCTTGTATTATATAATGAAACAAGTCGCCTTGTTCTGACGGAACGTTTAGGGCCCGGAAATATTAACAATATCCCAACCCGTGGCCTTGCTTCAGGAATTTACTATTATCGAATTCAGAGTGAAAAGGCTGTTTTGGGGAGCGGATTGCTGATTTTGCAATAATTCTTGTAAAATTTCATCTGTTTTTCACAGCATGATGTACCTTTGTATATTCATGAAAAGTAGAGCAAATCATATTCTTGCATTTTTTCTTGCCTTCTCTATCCTGATTTCTTCTTCAGGTGTGGTCGTGGCAATGCATACATGTTTGTCTAGTTCCAAAAAGCAGATTTCTTTATTTGAACACAAAGGTTGTTGCTCCAAGTCCGGCAAAGGTTGTCACAAAACTCCCACATCAGGACTGAAAGCTAAATGTTGTGAATTGTCGATCTCCTATCATAAAATTGATGTTAATGCTAGTGTTCTGAAGTACGAAATTTCCTTAACTGCGGATCAGATTTCAGAACCATTTAAATCGACTACATTTTTTTCAGACAATGCATTGTTTTCTGTAGTGTCCAATAAAGCTCCGCCACATCTTAGGGGTGGTACTGATTTCCTTTACGGAATCCATCGTTTATTGATTTGATGCATTAGCCTTCTATGGCTTTGACCGGGGAGCTGTAGCTGCCTGGAATTTTCTTTATGCATTCAAATCAAAATCAAAAATGAATACTAACACCTGTAATTCAATACGAAGATCGCGCGATTCAATTCGTGATACTTTACCTGTGATTCTTTTGCTGTTCCTTTCCTTCACTTCATATTCTCAGTCTTTATTAAAAGGTACTGTTGTAGAATGGAATACTGAAATGAACATGGAGATGCCCTTGACCGGTGCAAATTTGTACTGGTTGCCCTCCCTGGATGGAACAACAACAGATCAACAGGGGAAGTTTACTCTTAGAAGCGCGGATGCCTATCCGGCCAAACTGGTTGTCAGCTTTGTTGGCTATAAACCGGACACCTTGCTTATTAAAAACAATTCCGATCTCCACATACGGCTCGAAAAAGTTCTTGATCTGAAGGAAGTCCAGGTGGCAGCGAAACAGGAAGCGGTCGGTTTATCTACGATCAATCCCATCAATGTTGAGAAAATATCTCAGAAAGAACTTCTGAAAGCAGCTTGCTGTAATTTGTCTGAAGCATTTGAAACAAGCCCTACCGTAAATGTTTCCTATAAGGATGCCGTTACAGGAGCAAAAGAAATTCAAATGCTTGGCCTTGCAGGAATTTATTCTCAATTGATGACCGAGAATATTCCTACCATGAGAGGGATTGCGGCGATCTACGGATTGTCATTCATCCCGGGGCCATGGATGGAGTCAATACAAGTCACCAAAGGTTCCGGTTCGGTAGTGAATGGTTACGAATCCACCACAGGCCAAATCAATGTGGAGTTTAAAAAGCCAATGGAAAAAACTACTCCGACATTTTATGTGAATCTCTTCGGTGAAGCAAATGGAAATTCGGAAATCAATACCTTCTATCGGCAAAAATTAAATGAGAAATGGAGCAGCATGCTTTTTTTGCATGGTAACTATATGGACAGGGATATTGACCGTAATAAAGATGGATTTCTGGACATGATGCACAATCAGCAATTCAATGTTTACAATCGATGGAATTACCATAGTGGTAAAAAACTGGAGTCTCAGATTGGTGTAAAATTTCTCACCGATAAAAGGGAAGGAGGGCAGCTGCATTCAGTTGTAAATCCCGGCTCACATTCTCATCCTTACCTTACTTCAATCGAAACTAAGCGAATGGAAGTATATGGTAAACTTGGTTTTATTTTTCCTGAAACTCCATTCAAAAGCATTGGGAATATCCTGCAGCTTACTTATCACGATATGAATTCTTCTTTTGGATTGAAAGCCTATGATGCCACTCAAAAAACATTCTATTTTCAGAGCATTTATCAGAATGTATTGTGGAAAGCGGAGCATCAATACAAAGCAGGAATTGTATTTCGTTATGAAGCATTGGATCAGGTGTATAATCTTGAGAACCTTCCTCGTGTAGAAGAAGCTGTTCCGGGAGTATTCTTTGAATATACGTACAACCACACTGACAAGCTGAGTCTGGTTACCGGCTTGCGCGAGGACTATCATTCAAAATACAACTGGATCTTCACACCTCGGTTCCACGGCAAATATAATTTTACTGATAATCTGCTTGTGAGAGCAAGTGCAGGGAGTAGTTTCAGAGTGCCTTATTTGTATGCTGATAACATCAGTAGTTTCGCCTCTTCACGTGAACTGTTAATCACAGAAGATATTAAACCGGAAAAGGCCTGGAATTATGGCTTGAACTTCACCTGGAAATTCGAATTGGGACATCATGAAGGTTCTGTCTCAACTGATTTTTACAGAACGGATTTCCAAAACCAGCTAGTGATGGATGCATACAGTGATTCCACAAGAATTTTGTTTTACAATCTGAAAGGAGATTCTTATTCCAATAGTTTCCAGGCAATGGTTAATTACGAGGTAATCGAAGGACTTGGCGTTCGCCTCGCATATAAGCTGGATGATGTCAAATCAACTTATAATGGAAAACTTGAGCAAAAACCGCTGGTTTCACGTGAAAAGATGTTGGCGAACCTTTCGTACAGCACATATAATGAGCACTGGAAATTTGATTACACCATAGTCTGGGATGGCCCGAAAAAGCTTGAAACAACTTTTGCTGATCCTGACGCAGGGAGCTTGCCTTCCTATTCCCCTGATTTTTACATCATGCATTTTCAGGTTACCAAAGTGTTCCGGAAATTTGAAATTTATGCAGGATCTGAAAACCTGCTCGATTACAGACAAAAAAATCCAATCATCAATGCTTCCAATCCGTTCTCGAATACTTTTGACGCGACAAATATCTATGCTCCTATTGAAGGCCGCAGGATTTTTGCCGGTTTGAGATTTAGTATTCGATAATTAAACATTCAACTCTAACAATAAAAATAAAATGAAAGCGATAAAAATAATCCTTGTTTATGTGTTGGTACAGTTCACCGGCAATGTTGTTTCTGCACAAACAGATACTATCCGGATACACACTTCTTCTTTATGCGATATGTGTAAAAAGACAATTGAACACGATATGTCATTTGAGAAGGGGATAAAAAGTACTTCTTTGGAAATCGACACAAAAACTGTAACTGTTGTTTATAATTCAGACAAAACTAATCCTGAAAAAATCAGATTGGCGCTTACGAAAATCGGATATGATGCGGATTCATTAAAGGCAGATCCAAAAGCTTTTGAAAAATTGCCGGATTGCTGTAAGGCGCCGGGCCATCATGAATGATAGACTGGTTATCCTGAAAATCTCCTGTGCTCTGAATGACTATTCAGAGTACAGGAGATTTTCTTTTAGTCCCTGCTAAATACTTTTTCGCCATTTACAAATGTTGAGAGCACCTTAGTTTCGGGGATCAGATGTCCTTCAATTTTCATTATGTCCTGATCCAGAATAACAAAATCAGCAACCTTTCCTTCTTCCAGACTGCCTTTTTCCTCATCTTCAAAATTTGCATATGCAGCCCAGATAGTCATGGCGCGCAAAGCATCTTTCTTTTTAATTTTATTTTCAGACTGGAAACCGCCACTTGGGTAACCCTTGAGATCCTTGCGTTCCAGGGCCGCGTAGAAGGTATAAATGGGATTAATATTCTCAACCGGAAAATCTGTTCCAAAAACAATCTGGCCTCCTGCTTCATCTTTTAGTTCTTTATAAGCATATGCATTCGGGAGGCGGTCTTTCCCTAGTCTTTCCTCAGCCCAGTACATATCACTGGTTGCATGGGTAGGCTGAACAGACGGAATGATGCTGTAGTCTCCAAACATGTTGTGGTCTTTCGGATCAACAACCTGGCAATGTTCAATCCTCCATCTGCGGTTGTTTTCTCCATTCAGGTGATCCGCGTAGATGTGAAGTACTGTACTCACTGCCGAATCCCCAATCGCATGAGTACACACCTGAAATCCATTTTCCAGTGCCTCATCAGCAATTTCTTTCATGTACTTTTCACTGCTCAGTAAAAAGCCATAATGTCCGGGCTGATCAGAGTAGGGTTTTTTCAAGCATGCGCCGCGGGAGCCAAGCGCTCCATCTGCATAAACTTTAATTGCACGTACAGTGAGTCTGTCTGTTTTGATCTGACCATGTTCAAAAAAATGTGTCCGTGTTTTTACCGCGTCTGAAAACATGGCGTAAATTCTTATTTTTAATTTGCCCGCCTTCTGCATTTCCTGAATCAGCTGAATCGAATCCACTCCAAGTCCCGCATCATCCACAGTTGTCAATCCAACTTCAAAACAATTTTTTTGAGCTTCAAGAAGAGCTTTTTCATGCATTTCTTTTCCGAAGGCCGGGATCCTGGATTTAACCAGATCCACTGCGTTATCAATCAATAATCCGCTTGGTTCACCATTTTCCAAAATGATCTCCCCGCCATTCACTTTTGTAGAATTAGTTATTCCGGCAATCGTTAGTGCTTTTTGATTACAAATAATAGCATGCCCATCTATTCGCATTAAGAAAACCGGAATGTTCGGAAAGAGGCTGTCAAGTTTATGTCTTGTTGGAAATTCTTTTATTTCCCAATCGTTCTGATCCCAGCCACGACCAAGAATCCAATCGAACGTATTTGTTTTGGAATACTCCTGAACTTTTTCAACAACTTCATCAAAAGATTTGGTGTCGGATAAATCGCATTTTACAAGGTCACTTCCATAACCGAAAAAATGACAATGCCCGTCTATAAAACCAGGGAAAACAGGTTTTCCATTCAGATCAATACTCTCGGTGGCCTGAAAACTATTCAGAATGTCGTCATCATTTCCTATGGCAATTACTTTTCCATTTCTGATGGCCATTGCTTCTACTATATTGAAACCGTTGTCAACCGTATAAATTACTCCGTGATGCAAAATAAGATCAGCTTTTTTTGTCCAGGAGCAGGAATAGGCCAGTAAAACGATAGAAATGAGCAGCAGTGAGGCCCGACGTATATTAACCATGTTGGGTGCTTTATGATTTTGACCCTGCAAAGTAAACCAATATCTTTACACGATACAAAAGTTAAAATAGCATGGCTACTCTTGTTTTAGATCAGTTAAAATATCCAATTGGAAAATATGTTAAACCAGAGCAATTTTCAGAAGCGGATATGAAAAGTTTTATTCACAGAATTGATCATCTTCCATTTGCCATTCGCGAAGCAATCTCCGGATTGGACGATTCGCAACTGGATACTCCATACAGGGATGGAGGCTGGACAATTCGCCAGGTTGTTCATCATCTGGCGGATAGTCATCTCAATGCATATTGTCGTTTTAAGCTGGGCTACACAGAGGATCTCCCTACAATTCGTCCTTATGAAGAAAATGCATGGGCGAATACTGAAGATGGTCAGCATGGACAACTTGATTTGTCTCTGGATTTATTGAAATCATTACACTATCGCTGGGTATTTTTCCTGAGAAGCTTTAAAGAAACCGATTGGCAGCGTAAAATATACCATCCGGAATCAAAGAAGGAATATGACCTTTTTCAACTGCTCGCAATGTATGCCTGGCATGGTGATCATCACCTTGCACACATTGTTTCGCTGAAGAAAAGAATGGGGTGGTGAT
>CAYMMN010000082.1:0-10917 GCA_964391495.1 uncultured Flavobacteriales bacterium
GCCATCAAAATTTGTCGGGTTGAATCGTACACCTCCAATATAGAGTGCATTTGCATCCAACCCAAATGTCGGATAGTCAAGAAACTTTCCATTGTCTCCTGCAGGAGCCACCAGATTAAACTGAAAGTAGAAAAATGTAAATGAGGTTGAACTGGTTATTGTTGGGCCATCACTCACCGCAATGACAACTCTGTTGTTTGTACTTGCCACATTGATTGCGACAACAAACCAGCGTTCTGTCAATCGGTCATAACGTACATGTGGATCACTAACCGTTGAAGCGTTTCTTACTGTACTGAAGAATGCATCCATGGTCATATTCAACCCTCCAAGTACACCTGATTTATTGTACACACGAATACGACCATTCGCAACAGTCAGAATTTGTGTCGGGCCTACCGCTCCATTACAATCCGGCGGAATAAAACCTGAAACATTTGATGCAGCGGCAAGAAAACTGGTTCCTATAGTTTGAGTGGCTGTGATACCATTACCATTACCTACACCATTTCTTTCCTGAGATTGATTCGTAGATGAATAAGAAGAAACCAAAGGAGATTCCGGATTATCTTTTTTTCGAATTTCCGTTTCGTGTTCACGCATCTTCTTCAAACGGATCACCTGATCGGGATTTTCAGTTGACATCAATTGTTCAACCGTTTGACGAACACCCATTGCTCCTGTCCAAAGTCCCCCTTGTACGGCATTCTGCGCATGCAATTGATGTATTACATTACAGAATAAAAAAATGAACACGAATAAGATTGCCCTTGAAATTGTTTGGCAATGCACATTTTCCAGCTTCTTAGCTGAGCCTTTTTGTTCTGATTTGATAAACATAACCTACTCTTTTTAAACGTATTAAACGGCATAGGGACTTTACGGGGGAGAATGGACATTCGTGTAAAGGCCCTATAGTTCAATACGATCAGGAAGGAATGTTTGATTGGAGGAAACGGAAGGATTTCTTACAAAATCGGAATGAAAAAATGGAAGTCAGCCCGTTTTCTTACGATTTCGGATTTCTTTTTTTCGCACCACGAACAGGTTCCGCAGACCATGGATCTTCCGGCCATGAGTGTTTTTGATATCGGACACGAAGTTCTTTACGTACTTCGGGATAAATATTTTTCCAAAAGCTTCTCAAATCCGAAGTAACCTGAACAGGACGGTATCCGGGCGACAAAAGGTGAAGAAGGACAGGTGTTTTTCCATTGTTGATGGTGGGAGTGTCTGCTAATCCAAAAACTTCCTGTAATCGAACTGCCAGAATCGGAGCAGAACCGTCAGGTTGATAGATCAGTGGAATAAGAGAGCCACTTGGAACGGGAATTTTTTCCGGTGCGAGTTTGTCCAGAAGTTGTTGCTCAGGGTATGGAATAAGTGAAGAAAAGATTTCAAAAAGATTTAGTTTTTTAAAGTCATCTTTCTTTCTGACTTTCTGAAGAAATGGACTGGCCCATTTTTCAGGCGATGCAACAAGACTTTCAGTTTGCAAATCAGGCAAGGTTATTTCAGGATGCCATATTTTTAGTGAAGAAACACGTGATATTAATTGATTCGCTTTTTCATTTAGATCAAAAAGCTGAATTCCCGCTTTTCGGATAAGTTCACATAGGACAGTGACAATTTTCTCTTCATCCGGATTTGGCAAAGGCCTGGAAGTGATCAACAGATTTCCCGCTCTCCATTCCTTGCGCGCGACAATCATTCCATTCCTCTCATCCCAGGAAATGGTTTCACTTCCGCTACCGGATGCAATTAATTCAGTTGGGTCGAACGGAGCGGCAAGGAATATTTTTCCTTCTCTTGATCCAGCATCCAATTGAGCAACAGCAATCCATTCCTCATGGAGTAAGGGGTCGTGAGGCTGAAGTCTCGCCACCTTACCATTGGCCATTCTGTAGCGCCCTTGTTCTCCATCCTGTTTTGCGATTCTCTCCGGATATGCGGCAGCTATTAAGCGGCCGGCTGTCTCGTGAGAAACAGTGGATGAATTGGCTTTGACATTCAACTGAGTTCTCCATTGTTTTGAAACACGTTCTGTTTTCTCAAGAATGTTTCTGTCGGCACTTGTTTTCTCCTTATTTCTCCAGTGTCTCAATGCATCCAAACGTAAATTGATATCAGCTCCGGCCTCCCTTCCCAATGGATCTCGTTCTTCAAGAATTGCAGCAACATCAGAAGCTATTGCAGAAATATCATGCTCTTTTCCATATAAGAGGAGGTGAGCAATGCGGGGATGAGTAGGAAACTCAAGCAATTGCTTTCCCTGTCTTGTAATCTTTCCTTCTTTCAAAGCATCCAGTTCTTCGAGCAATTGAATTGCCTGCGATAAGGATGCTGATGGTGGAGGAGTGATCCATGATAATCGTGAAGCATCAAGATGTCCCCAGTTTGCTAGCTCAAGTACCAGCTGAGATAATTCCGCTTCAAGTATTTCAGGTTTCCGGTTTGGCACCAGATGCTGATGTGTTCGTTCTGGCCATAATCTATAGCAGACACCCGGCCCTAGTCGTCCCGCTCTCCCGGCACGCTGATCAGCCGTATCCTGTGTCACACGAATTGTTTCGAGATGAGTAAGACCACTTCGAATATTAAATTTAGGAACTCTTGAATAACCGGAATCCACAACAATTTTAATTCCTTCAATGGTCAGACTGGTTTCTGCGATTGAGGTGGACAATACAATTTTTCGCCGACCGGCCGGATGTGGAAGCAAAGCTGCAATTTGTACTTCGTGTGGTAAATCTCCGTACAACGCGTGAATAGCAATTGGAAGTGAAACTTGCTCGAGGATTTCCTGGCATCGACGAATATCACCACTCCCCGGAAGAAAGGCGAGTATATCACCTTCCTCTTCTTTTATCGCTTTTAAAATCACCCTCGAAGTATTCTGCGCAATGGTTTGCGAATCGTCGAAGTCAACATACTTGTATTCAATCGGGAATTGCCGGCCTTCGCTGGTGATGACAGGAGCATTTCCAAGTATCTCAGAAATCATTGCTCCGTCCAGTGTTGCTGACATTACCAATATCCTCAGGTCCGGACGAAGGATTTCCTGAGCTTCACGACAAAGTGCCAGGGACAAATCCGCATGTAAACTACGCTCGTGAAATTCATCAAAGATAATCAGACCATAATCTTCCAGCGAATTATCTTGTTGCAGCATTCTGGTCAGGATGCCTTCGGTGACAACTTCTATTCGTGTGTTTATACCTACTTTAGATTCAAAGCGAATTCTGTAACCGGATGTTTGTCCGGGAATCTCGCCAAGTTGTTCCGCCAACCGCCAGCACACGGCGCGCGCTGCCAGACGCCGGGGTTCCAGCATTAGAATTTTTTTTCCGCTCAGAAAGTGTAAATCCAGCAATGCCAGAGGAAGGACGGTGCTTTTGCCGGCTCCGGGAGGTGCCTGAAGGATGACAGTATTGCCGCTGGTTAAGACCTCCCTCACGGAAGGAATCACGGCGTTTATTGGAAAATCGTCCCTCATGTAGGATTGTAAATGTAGTGAAATTGCCCTGGAAGAATTAAACTACCTGAAAATACTCCATGGTTTGTTGGTAGAAATTGATTTCTACATTTGAATAAAATGCAATTTGGTAAATTGATTATTGAACAGATAAATTCCGCACATCTTCAAGATGATCCGGCAGAAAATTTTCACACCAGTTGTAAAGATCCAATCGATTGTGGAACTTCATTTTTTTGTAAATGTTTTTTCGATGTGACTTAAATGTTTCCAACGTGATGCCGTAAATAAAAGCGATGTGACTTTGCTGATAACCTCTGTAAATAAAACACAAGAGTTGTTTTTCTCTTTGAGTCAGTTTATTAAATAATTCGGAATGGTATTGTTCTAGTGTGCAATCTTTGCTGATTTCTGTTCCTTCTTTCACAATGGTGTTTCGGCCGGGTACAGGAGAGACGATGAAGACTTCTTTTCGAATTTCAAGTTTGAGTCGATAATCGGAAATTTGCCCGGAAGAAATCAATTCCCGACCAAGTTTACTCATGGATAAAAAATGCTCGATATTCTTTTCGTTCCTTGTTTTATTTGTTTGAAGAAGAATCTTTGAATATGGATAATAGTTCCCATCTGTTCGCTCCTTTGATCGAACTTCCAGGGTTAATGAATCGGGATTGGTAATATCGGGGGCCATGAAAAGGATAATTTTTCAAATTTATTAATTTGAAATGATATTTATTGGACTAGATTATTCAATAAACTACAATCTGAAATTTTGAAGTATTTAATTCAAATTCGAAATTGAAAATGGAGCAAAGCATGAAAAAACCAAGCAAGCTTGAATCCATGTCTGTGAAGATGTAAAAAATCCGGACAATAGACAAGTAAAAATTTAATTTGAAATCAAAAAAATAAACCCTCTTTTACCAGATAGATCTTTAATTAATTTTTTTTTGTAACTTGAGTTTCAGGGAAATTCGACATACGGAGTCCATTTTAGTCTTGCCTTGATCTGTCGGATTACAGGGCAAAGATTAAAATGTGTTAAATCTGTTTGTATCTCAAACCAACCCTGGTTTAATTCCGTTATTGTGATATAATTCAGAAAATGAAAAACATTAAATTCATCTTATTTGCTCCATGCTTTCTTATCGCATTGAGTGGATGTAGCCAAAACAAAATGGATCCCTATAACAAATTAAGTCCGCAGGAAGAACGTGTAATTCTTAAAAAAGCAACAGATCCTCCTTTTACTGGTGAATATTACCAAAAAAAAGATCAGGGAATTTATATTTGTCGACGTTGTAATGCACCTTTGTACCGTTCAGATGATAAGTTCGATTCTCATTGTGGCTGGCCCAGTTTTGATGATGAAATAAAAGGTGCTGTCAAACGCATTACTGATGCTGACGGACAAAGAACCGAAATTCTTTGTAACAATTGCGGCGGGCATCTTGGACATGTTTTCCTTGGTGAAGGATTTACCTCCAAGGATACGCGACATTGTGTGAATACGAGCTCTATCCGTTTCATTCCGGCTGATTCAGTAGCCTCCGCTCCGCCTGTGATCCACCAGAAATAATCAGGACACTGGCCACTTCAGCAAAAACAAACAGGTCCGTTGAGTTATTTCAACGGACCTGTTTGATATACAAGGAAGCTTGTGAGATTTAACTCCCTAATTCGATGGCAATTAAATTTTCTATAAAGGAAAAAACCTCAAGTTTTAGCTTACGGATACTTACTGAAATTTCATCCGCATCACTTTTTAGCTTTTTGTGTTCTTCACGGATCCTTTGTTCATCCTGAGAAAACAGATCCTCGTCAAGTTTTGAGAGATGCGATTCAAGATCGTAAAGAGCGAGCATCATTTTGCTCAGTTTAATGGTACGGTAATTTTTTACCTTCTTTTCTAATTCCAGTAAGGTATTTACCTTTTCGGAATGATTGAGACGAAGGAGTTGCCTGTTCATCAGTTTTATCAGAAAAGAAATTTCTGTTTTGTAAAACTCGATTTCATTGAGCCAACGTATCACATCACTATGCAATTCTGAGATTCCGGTTTGGAGAAGAAAATCATTTTTCGGTGCAGCTAGCAGTGTAGTCATGGTCAAACGGATTTTAAAATTCTGATAAATCTCGGAAGAAGAGTACATTCTTCCAATGACACAGATCAGGGCAAATTTTAATCTTTCATCCATTAAATAATGCTATGAAAAGTGGATCTCAATTTTAACAGAATCCATCCATAAACAGATCTGCGAGGGTCGGTCGGTCTTGATTCTTTCATTGATCGGATGCAGAATCCTGAGTTTTTCTGAAATTTTGTTGAATTATAAGCCACAAAATTTCCATCATAAAATTTTCATCTCATTTGGGTCCGGAAAATTATCTTTGTTTGCAAGAACGACCGGCAATCTCGTATATTGAATTTGACATTCTTCGTATTTTTGCCGTACCCGAAATGTTTTATCAAGGAAAAATCATTTGAATGAAAAAGCTTCTAACCCTTTTTTTACTGTTACTAATTCGCATTCCCGCTTTGTATGCACAACAACCTGATGCGGAAGGCAGTTTGGTGAAATGGATGACATGGACGGAAGCTTTTGAGAAAATGAAAGCCTCTCCACGTCCGATTCTGATGGACTTTTATACCGATTGGTGTGGTTGGTGTAAAGTGATGATGAAAAACACCTATGCAAACCCGGGTCTTGCACAGTACATTAACACCTATTTTTACCCTGTAAAATTCAATGCGGAAGGTAAAGATACCATTGAATATCTGGGGAAAAAATACGGTCCGACTTCTAAAGAGCCAAGAACGCCTCATGAATTGGCTATGCATCTCTTGCAAGGGAAATTAATGTATCCGACAACCTTGTTTTTGTCAGGATATGATAAGGACAAAAATGAGTTTCGTCTGAATATGTTAGCGAGCGGATATCTTGATCAGCAGAAAATAGAACCGATACTCGTATACGTTGTAGAAAACGTGTATCGTAATTCCTCACTTGATGATTTCCGGGAGCAGTATCAGAAAGCGTTTTATGATTCTGTTTTTACAAAAAGACCTGATTCAGTGAGATGGGAATCTGCCCGTTCAGCTTTTGGTGCGGAATTGCCGAGAAAGAAAAAAACACTTGTTTACGTGAATACGGATTGGTGCAATGCCTGTAAAGTAATGAAGCGAACATCCTTTAATGATTCTTTATATACGGATTATGTAAAGGAGAAATTTAATCTT
This sequence comes from uncultured Flavobacteriales bacterium, assembly GCA_964391495.1. Lineage (GTDB taxonomy): Bacteria > Bacteroidota > Bacteroidia > AKYH767-A > 2013-40CM-41-45 > JADKJP01. Next base: position 6,717 of record CAYMMN010000082.1, read on the forward strand.
GTTGATTTTAACGCTGACATGACTGATTCACTTCCGTACAAAGGCAAACTTCTGGGGAACCCGCGAAATGCGCAAGCCCCATTCCATCAATTGGCCTTATTGCTCAGCAGAAATGGTTTTGCATTGCCTTCATTAATTGTACTGGATGAATACATGGATGTAATTGACGCAATTCCATCTTATGTCCCTCCAACTTTCATGAATGATATTCTGCATTTTTACGGGGACGGTATAAACAAAACCAAAACCTGGCAGAAATACATGGATGAAAAGGAACATAAATAACCTCCCTTCCGGTTTCCTTTTTAGAATTGTGATTGCTCTGGCTTTACAGAGAGGAGCAAACTTTTTTACCGGATCAAATTGAATCAGAAACAAAAAAATAAAGGGAGGATTTCTCCTCCCTTCTCTCTTTTACACCAGCAAGAGTTTGAAAATGGTTCAGAGTAAAAAGGGGGCTTAACATGACCTACTGCGAAAGGTCACTGTAAAACTGCACTGATTCAGAAGGGTATGCAAGCACAACCTTGAATTCGGCGGTTTATGGGAGAATCCGGCAGTTCTGGAAAGAAATCGGTGAATGGGTTATATTCAAATACATCAAAACCCGATTTATTCTGAATTTGATCGGGCTTATAAAACTCCTTCAGACGTATAACTGAATCGAATACAGGTAATTTCCTTTTTTTATCAGAAACAACGAAGGATTTGGGATATATCTTCGAATATTGCGATATTCGGGGTGAAGTGAAAAGGAAGGGCTTTTCACGTGATTGAAAGAAATTATGGCGGATATAACTGCGCATTTTCAACTATCCCTCAGTCAGGAGATGTTGTTGCGATATTTTCACGGATTTCGTCCCGGGATCCTCCTTCAATCAGCCGTTGCTCCGGAAAATTTAATCTTCTGGGCACTTCTACCAATTGTTATTTCTTTCTCCTTTATCATGTTTGTTATTTACCGTATGAGAAGGGAGGCCCAAATCCGGCAGAAGGAGGCGGAATACAAACAGCAGGCCGCTGAAATTGAAATGAAAGCTCTACGGGCACAGATGAATCCGCATTTCATTTTCAATGCACTCAATTCCATTTATGTTTTTATTCAGGAGAAAAAAGATGCTCAGGCTTCAGAATACCTTTTGAAATTTTCCAAGTTGATCCGGCTTGTTCTGGAAAATTCAATGCATCGGGAGGTTTCAATGAGCGATGACCTTGAAGCCCTGGAGTTATACATGCAGCTGGAGAAATTACGTATTGCAAAAGGCTTTGATTATAACATCGATATCCAGGAAGGATTGAATATTGAAGAAATTTATATCCCGCCATTGATTCTTCAACCCTTTGTAGAAAACTCTATTTGGCATGGATTAAATAAAAAACCTGAAAAGGGTTTGATTTCAATCCTTGTGAAAAAGAAAGATAATCATCTACATATTGTCGTTGAAGATAACGGAATAGAAGGCAACGTTGAAATAAAAGAAGATCCTGCACGTGCGAAAAAGAAATCCCTGGGTATGGCCCTTACGCGTGACCGGCTAAATTTACTCAACACCGGAGAAGTGAATAAAGCAGAATTGATCGTCAAGGATCTGCGTTCTGCTAAAGGAGAGTACCAGGGTAAACATGTTGAATTAATACTTCCCCTTGAATCCGATTAAAGATATGTATCAATTTGTAATTGTTGATGATGAAGTGCCACAGCAGGAAACGCTAGAACGTATCCTTGCCGACAACTTTCCTAAATACAAATTAAGTAAGGTCTGTTCATCTGTAGAGGAAGGTGTGGACTTTCTTTCCAAAAACAAACCGGATCTGGTATTTCTGGATGTGATGATGCCACCATCCAACGGCTTTGAAATGCTGAAGGAGCTTAACGATTTCGATTTTGAGATCATTTTCACAACTTCTTACGACGATTTTGCTGTGCGCGCATTCAAAGTAGCAGCTGTTGATTATCTCCTGAAACCATTCGGGCCGGAAGATGTTGCTCTCGCGCTTAAAAAATTTGAAGAGAGGTTTTCATTGAAACACCCCATGCACAATATTTCGCAATTGTTGCAGAACATCAACGCCCAAACTTCTGCGGAGATAAAAATTGCATTGCCTGTAATGACAGGACTCGTGTTCGCAAAAGTAAATGATATCGTTCGTTGTGAATCGGACAATACCTACACTACTTTTTATTTCACAAATTCACACCCTTTGGTGGTGGCACGAACAATCAAAGAGTGCGAAGAGCTTTTGTTGACATATGATTTCTGCAGGATTCATAATTCACATCTGATCAATCTTAAATATATCCGGGAATATGTTCGGGGAGAAGGCGGACAAGTGCACATGTCAGACGGAACTATCGTTGAAGTTTCGAGAAGAAGAAAGGATGAATTCCTTGCCGCACTGAAACGGATCAAGTAGTTTACCATATTCTCCCAAAATCAACCGAATTCTTTTCATAACCGCCGAATTCAGTATCCCGCTTGTGCGGGTATCTTTTCGTATTTAAATTTGGCTGGGGGATCTTCCTTAAATGATCACGATCTCTGTTTGAAAAAAATAAGTATGAAAAAAGTACTATCCGGTAGTCTGACTATTTTGTTTTTTCATTTGTGCCTAAATATTTCAGGACGTGCTGAAAATGCATTTCCGATACCTGACAGCGAAGCCTTGTCTTCAGTTTTAGCTGAAGCACCATCTTTGGGAGAGTGTAAGACTTACAGTTCTGACTCTTTGGGTGTTCATCACCGGATTTGTTATGATAGTGTGTGTGTGTTGATTCGTAATTTCATTGAAACATTTAATGATGACGCAAAAAATAATGGTTTAGGTGGATATATCGACGCGTCCAATCTGAAAACACCTCCACATTCTCCTGAAAATTACAAAGGGTGGTTGTTTTATAACGGTTGTTACAGTACTACATTTAAAAAGGAATTCTTCCTAGCTTACGTTTATGATTCGATTTCTTCCCCCGACTCTGTTCCCTGTACAATCATTGATGAATACTACTACTATCATTCCTCGAGTCCTTTCCTGTTTCCGGATTCAACAGCGACTCTCGAGGGAATTTCAGGGTTTCTGAGCAATATGCCAAAGCCTGAAGGGCCAATGAATTCATTCATTCCCGGCAAAGATCTCGACACCGCCTGTCAGATTTTTTCGAATTATTTTGTGGCGTCGGGATCTCCTACCAACGAAAGTCATTGCGGCTTCTTTCTCGGAAAAGAAATTAATGAAATTCTAAGTCAGAGTAATTGTGTAGGATTGCGCTTTTTCTTTGGCTACGAACCCGACAGAAAAGCCAATAAAATCAGAATCATTTTTATTGGCGTAGATAATAACGGAGACAATATCTTGTTGAATGACGAGGGAAAAGAAGCGATATTTTTTGAAAGCGAATGGCCGCCGAGTGTTGATTGAGAAATTCAAATCAAAAAAAATCCAATTTTCTTTTTTGCATAGATGTGCATTTTAAATTCTTATGCGGAAATTCCATTTCATTATTATAGCACATTAAAATTTTCAAAAAATATTTTTTTTCTATACTAATATCCCGAAAAAAGAAGCGTCCGACATTAAATTTATTTCTTCCTTTGCAAATGATAGAACTAAAAAAGTTTATTAGTTAACAATTAACAGCTTTGAACTGTTTATCATTAAGCGTGAAGATAAAGCAAAATAGCGTTGTACTGGCCCCCTGATGAAACCTGAAATAAAAGTAGTAATTTCAAAAAATGAATAAGGTGATCAATTATATTTCGCAAGTATTTTAGACACATTTTTGCAGGGAGAGAATGTGGTGGGATGCGGCTATATGATCTATACGATTGAATAAATATGATTGACCAGGAGCTCCGAACATTATTATCTACAATATCCACTTACCTTACATTACTTCCTGTACTCTTGGGAGTTTTGCTTTTCAGGTATACTGATAAAGGAGACCGGCTGATCCTGATTTATTTGTTTGCGGGTTTTCTGATTGATTTTTCTGTAATGATGTTAAAAGATACCCATCGGCAAGTTGCCTGGATCATCTTTAATTCATATTCCTTACTTGAGCCATTTTTTCTAATCGTTTATTTTTATCTCATTGCTCCGAAGCCATGGATAAAGAAAACGTGTTACTGGTTTTTGTGGGCACTTGTGCCTCTTTGGTTATTTTTTCACATAGAAATTCTCAGTGATGTCACCGTAGTGGGAA
>CAYMMN010000083.1:0-3656 GCA_964391495.1 uncultured Flavobacteriales bacterium
GATAAGTCCGGGCGTTCCCTTCAGCCTCGGATGCGCAAGGCAGGAGACGGAGACGAAGAAAGCGTCGAGGTCCATGTGGACGATGGTGTTCATTTTTTTTGGTTTCGGGTTCCGGGCTTTTCGTCCCTGTTCAGTTATTAAAAACAGCCAATTCATAATTTCATTTTCTTCTTGCTTATTTGATTTCCGCTATTTACTTTTGACTGCTCAACAATCATTCTGCATGACTACATTATAGTCAATCCAAACAAAAGTAACAAATACTATAAAAAAAATCCTTTGCGCTCTCTGCGCCTTTGCGCGAAACAATTTCTTCCCATCGGAACAAATAACGCGAAGATCAACCTGCGACACACCCCAATCAACAATCAGCAATCTAAAATCTTCAATTCACTATGTATTTCAACACCAACATCAAAATTCTGCGTAACCGCCGCAACCGCACACAGGATGTGGTTGCGAACGAACTGGATATCAGCCGGTCGACACTGAACAGTTATGAAAATGGCAGCATCAAGAATCCGACACTGGACGCTTTGATGGCATTTTCAAAATATTTTAAAATATCGATTGATACATTGGTGAAGGTGGACATGAGCAAACTTTCCGGTTTTCAGATGTCGGAGCTGGAAAAAGGAAACGATGTATATGTCACCGGTTCTCGTCTGCGTGTACTGGCCACAACCGTGGACAGTCAGAACCGGGAAAATATCGAGATGGTTCCGCTCAAAGCGAAAGCGGGATACAAAGCAGGTTTCGCGGACCCGGAGTTTATCCAAAAACTTCCGACATTTCAGTTACCACTGTTGCTGAGTGATCGCAAATACAGGATGTTCCAGATCAGCGGCGATTCCATGTTGCCGATTCCCGATAAATCCTGGATCATCGCGGAATATCTGGAAAACTGGTATGATATAAAAGACGGACACGCTTATATAGTATTGACACAGGACGAAGGGATTGTATTTAAAGTCGCGATCAATCAGCTGCGCAAAACAAAGACGATTACACTCAAATCACTCAATCCGGCCTACGCTCCCTACGAAGTACCTGTGAATGAAATCCGTGAAGTCTGGAAGTTTTGCAATTACATGAGCAGCGAACTACCCGATAATGCTCTCGCAAAAGATGCATTGCTCGCCAAATTAATTCAGCTCGAAGGAGATTTGAAAGGGATGAAGAAGGTGTTGGAATAATTGTGATTAGTGGTTAGTGGTTAGTGGTTTGTGGTTAGTGGCTTGTGGTTAGTGGTTTGTGGTTTGTGGTTAGTAGAAAATAAAAAAATTACCTGGTACTTAATACCTGGTACCTGGTACAAAATCATGCATATTTAATATTGATCTCTCACACATGGCTCTCAGTGACAAATTGAAAATAAAGGAAGGCACAGGGATTTATGTGATTCATGCTTCGGTAGATTTTGAAAAAACATTGGGAAAATTACCGAAAGGTTCTTCTATTTTGAATTCCTCAAAAGGAGCCACACAAATTCATTGGTTTGTAAAAAACAAAGCCCAGCTTGAAAGGGAATTGGAGAAAACTCTGAAACTTGTAAAAGAAGGTGTCACACTTTGGATTTATTATCCGAAAACATCGTCCGGGATTCAAACTGACCTGACACGAGATAAAGGTTGGGATAAATTTCTTGCTCACGATGAAATGCATTGGCTAAGTCTGATTTCATTTGATGAAACCTGGTCGGCTTTTGCCTGCAGGTTGAAAAAAGAATCTGATCTCAAAAAAGAAAATAAAACAAGTGAACGTCCGATTAACGATTTCATAGATCCGGTGAAAAAGACTGTTCGTGTTCCCGAGGATCTTCAGAAAGCGCTGAAGAAAAACAAGAAGCTTGAAACTTTATTCAATTCATTTGCCTATTCCCACCGGAAAGAATATGTGGAATGGGTGGTTTCCGCGAAGCGCAAAGAGACAAGAGCAAAAAGAATTCAGGGAATTCTTGAGAGATTGGGGAAAGATTGCTGATTTTTGAATGCTGATTGTAGAATGGGCGGCAATCAATCTACAATCAGCATTCAAAAATCAAAAATCCTCTCATTCAAACACAATTTTCCCCTGATAACTTTTCTTCTTGCTACTCAAGATGACATTGTAAATGCCTTTCGCTTCAGCTTCGAGGTTTACACGGACTTTATCTTCGTTCATGATAACCTGAGTTTGTTGAATCATTCTCCCGGTATTACCAAAGATCTGAAGTAGCAAACTCCTCTCATGAACAAATTCATCCGGAATTTCCAACTTACAACGGCCCTGGTTGGGATTGGCATAGATCACAAGTTGGTTATTCTGATGCCGTGTGTTTTCTTCGATTGCGGTTAGAGGGCTGCTTCGCGCGATGAAGGCGTCTGACATTCCTCTACTCAAAATACTTGTTCCATTAAAATCTGCTGTATAGACAAAAGTACCACATGCGGTAAGATATCCAGAACTATCAACTTCACAGTCGTATATTCCGATTTCATCATTTACATGATAGAAAGTAACTGCTCCGGATGAATCGTAATTAATAAAATAATATGTTACAATACTGGTTGCATTAAGGCTATCTGAATTTATAACAATTTTCCCTTTAAAATAACCTGTTAATATAACACCTTCCTTTTCATCCAATTCTAAATCCATTGGGCTAATAGAACTATCACAAAATAATTGTTGCACCCAAATAAAACGACCTGCACTATCAAATTTACATAGAAACGCATCAAAGGCACTGCTATTTATCGAATAAATAGTATCATTCCCAAATACCGTAAAATTACGAAAAGTGGACGTAATATAGTTATTGCCCAATTTGTCTTGAATAAAATCAAATGCTGGGAATTCTGGAGTTCCAGCGAAAGGTTTTATCCATAGGGCATTACCAGTAGTGTCAAAGCTAGCTAAAATACTTTGATAATAATTGTATGGATACACTGTAACAGTGTCTATAGTGAGTGTATCAGTTATTGAATAAGCATACCCGGTAATTATTCCATTCCTCTCGAACATCTTTATAAATGCAAACTCCATTCCAGGTCCATTAGGATTCGGATTTCCTTTTCGTTTAGCCCACATCAAGTTCCCCTCCGGATCAAATTTTGCAAACCAGAGACCCGCATTAACTTGTAAAGTATCAATAGTGTTGGGTTGTTCATAAGAATGTTGTGTGAAAATATTACCTGTTTCATCAATGCAAATTGCGCTGATATCGATTTCCTTCGCCCAGGTAAAGTTTCCGTTTAAATCCAATTCGGCCAAAAATCCGCTTGGAGACCCATACAAAGTATCATTTCCCAGTATCATTCTGCCAGAAAAGTACCCATTGATCAATAATGAACTTTGTTGATTTCGATAAAATAAATAATTCATGCCATCGTACTCATAAATTGATGTGCTATTTCCGCCAAAAGAAATGATCCATTGCATTTGCCCTACCGAATTGTACTTGGCAACATACATTTCGTTTTGTCCAGATAAATGAAGAGTATCAGTTCCAAAAAATGTAGGGTCGGAACTGTAAGTGCCACCAACATAATAATTTTCATTTGAATCGTGACACAATACTCCTGCACCATCACTATTCATTCCGCCACCAGGGCTAACCCATTGCCAATCCTGAGCAATGCAATTCATTCTAATAAGAGTAAACAGTATTGCGA
>CAYMMN010000083.1:3756-10901 GCA_964391495.1 uncultured Flavobacteriales bacterium
CATTGCCAATCCTGAGCAATGCAATTCATTCTAATAAGAGTAAACAGTATTGCGATAAATATTAAGTTAAACGTTTTCATTTTTATTGAATTACAAATCGTTTGTAAATAGCTCTTTTATTGTCATAACGATAAACACATAAATAAATGACAGGAAGCGAGCAAAAAGTATCTCAGCTAGAAACCACTAGGAAATATTTCAACAAAGAACTAGACATCACCTTCAGCCCCACGTCAATAGAATAAAGATTAACAACTAAATGGAAAAATAAAGAATTATTGGCTAAATTACAAGTATCGAAATCTTGCTAAAATTCGTTTCTATTACTCCCTAAAATATTAAGCGTGATTAATGTAGATGATAGATTGCTATTTGCAGGCTGGGCGGCAACCAATCTACAATCAGAAATCTAAAATCAACAATCCTTCAAGAATGCCTTGGTTGACCGGCGAGAGATCTCATCGCAAACAATACACTCATTACTGTGAGAATCGCTCCCATTAAAAATGGTGCTCCGGGAAAGTTAACAGGAGCATTTGCGGAAGTGAAGTAGGAAAACAGACTCGTCATTAATACCGGACCGATAATGGAGGTGATGCTGATCATGCTCGTTAGCGCTCCCTGCAATTCTCCCTGTTCATTGGGCGGAACCTGGGAAGAAATAATTCCCTGCAAAGCTGGTCCGGCAATTCCACCTAAACCAAGTGGAACCATGAACGCGAACATCATCCATCCTTTGGTTGCGAAGGCTATCAACAATAATCCCAAAGCATAAATGATCAATCCAAAATACACTGAACGCTTCTGACCCAGCTTCGGAATAATTATCCTGATCAATCCACCTTGTACAATGGCAATCATCAGTCCGACAAAACCAAGTGAATATCCGACCATCTTTTCATCCCACTTAAATTTTTCAATTGTATAAAATGTCCATGTGCTCTGGGAAGCATGACCTGCGATATAAATACAAACAAGAGAAGCAACAAGACTCAGCACTAAAGGATAGCGTCTCAGATTATTCAAACTGCTAATTGGGTTGGCCCTTTTCCATTCAAAAGCCCGGCGATTTTCTTTTTTCAATGACTCCGGAAGAATAAAATATCCGTAAAGCCAGTTCAGCAATGCAAGTCCGGCAGCTGCAAAAAATGGAACTCGCAATCCAAAATGTCCCAACAATCCGCCGACAACAGGACCAATAATAAATCCTAATCCGAATGCAGCTCCGATCATTCCAAAATTCTGCGCCCGTTTCTCAGGAGTGCTGATGTCCGCAATGTATGCACCGGCAGTTGTAAAACTAGCACCTGTAATCCCCGAAATGGCCCGTCCTACAAATAGCCATCCGATGGAAGGTGCTAAACCCATGAAAATATAGTCCACTCCAAAACCAAAAAGTGAGAAGAGTAATACAGATCTTCGTCCGTATTTGTCGCTCAAACCACCGAGTATTGGAGAAAAAATAAACTGCATGAATGAATATGCAAATGTTAACCATCCTCCATACATAGATGCAGTGCTGATATCACTACCGGTCATACTCTGGATCAAGCCGGGAATCACCGGGATAATAATTCCAAGACCGATTACGTCTATTAATAGCGTTATGAAAATAAAAGGAAGTGCCTTGTTGGGTTGAGCGGTCATTGTTCAGCTGTCTGGGGGAAGAAAAATAAAGGCATAAAGAAAAGGAGATTTTCTGAATGAAATGAATAATGATTTCAAAATCCCATTAAAAAGTATGCCAATAAAATACGTCCTTTGTATTCAAGCTTATGTCAGGTTTGCACGATCCAAAATCCATTTCCATCCAATCTTTCCGTTATGATTTACCGGAAGAATTAATCGCACGAAAACCCCTACCTGTGCGGGATCAGTCAAAATTGCTGGTTTACAAAAACCATCAGATTACTGATTCCCGCTTTCATCAGCTCGACAATTACCTGAATCCAGGGGATTTTTTAATTTTTAATCAAACCAAAGTGATCCAGGCGCGGATCCTTTTTCAAAAATCATCAGGCAGTACAATTGAGATTATGTGTCTGGAACCCTATGGAGTAACAGAAACAAATCTTGCCTTCCAGTTAAAAGGCAGCTGTGAATGGGTGGCACTGGTGGGAAATGCCAAACGCTGGAAGGAACCTTCTCTAAGTAAAACGATTGCACATGAAAAAGGCAACTTTGAATTATTTGCCGAACAAGTAGAGAGACAAGCGGGAAGTTATATTATCCGATTTCGCTGGAATGCAGACCTGAGTTTTGCAGAAGTTATCGAAGCAGCCGGAAAAATACCTCTTCCTCCCTACCTCAACCGGGAACCGGATGAAGATGATCTGGAAAGATATCAAACAGTTTACGCTCTCGAGAAAGGTTCTGTCGCAGCACCAACAGCCGGATTGCATTTCACAGAAAATACTTTTGAAAAGCTAAAGAAGAAAAATATTTCTCATGCATTTGTGACGCTCCATGTAGGCGCAGGAACCTTTAAGCCTGTGAAATCCGAAACAATGCTTGATCATGAAATGCACCAGGAAAGGGTTTACATCAAACTGGAAGTGATTCAAAAAATTCTTTTGGCGTTGACAAAAAACAACAGAGTGATCACTGTTGGTACAACTTCATTAAGAACCATAGAAAGTTTGTACTGGTTTGGAATCGGATTAATGTCAGGAAGAAACATCAACAGGGAGGAAATGGAAATTGGTCAATGGGAGCCATACGAATCAACTGAAAATTCTCTTCCTTCTGCTCTTGAAGCTCTTACAAAAATCACAGAGTGGATGCAGGAAAGAAATCTTTCGATTTTATCAGGATATACCCGCATTCTGATTGCTCCGGGTTATGATTTCAAAATCGTCAGTGGATTGATTACAAATTTTCATCAGCCGGAAAGCACTTTACTTTTGCTTGTATCCGCTTTTATCGGTGAAGACTGGAGAAAAGTATATAAACATGCATTGGAAAATGACTATCGGTTCCTGAGTTACGGAGATAGTTCAATATTGTTCAGGGAGTAGAATAACTCCCTGAACAATTATTAAAATTAATTCAATTCCGGCATTCCATATTGAGCCCATTCTTCTTTCGTCGGACCATAGATTCCAACGACCGGCAAATCGAGCATTCGCATCAACACCAGCATTTCGCCGCGGTGATGCGCCTGATGGGTGATTAATATTTTAAGTGTGGTCCCGCGTTTCCACATCTGACCATACATATCATCTTCTTTTTTCAAATCCGCGTCGGTCCAGTTTTTCTTAATTTCTTCAGCAAGCATTGCCGATCCTTTTTCATAGATCTCAAGCAATTGCTTTACACTTTCACCTGAATAATCAGGATGTGCCGGGATATTGATATTTAAACCAGTGCGCAACGGCATCTCATGAAGCGTATGAATAATATGCCATGCTAAAAATCCAAGTGTTCGTACTTTGGGGTGAACCTTTTTCGACAAAGATTCATCACTAAGATTTTTAAATAATTTTAATGTGCTGGCGGATTCGTGTCCCCAGTCTTCGAGGAAGTCAGAAATGTGATGGTACATCGTTTGTAAATTTTATGGACACAAAATACAGAATCTTTGATTCAATTAGATAGGCGGGATGTTAATGTGCATCCGTAACTACCGGAGCGGAGCCTCTTTTCATTTTTTGCAAATACAAAAGCGGAATGCAGAAAATGAAAAAGATCCCGACAAACCAAAAAGCATCCACATAGCTCATCAAATAAGTCTGACGGATTACTGTACCCTCAATTGCCTTGTAGGCAAAAGACTGGGCCTGTTCGGCACTAAAGCCTTTTGATGCAAAACCCTGGCTTAAGCTATTCAATCGCTCCTGGAATGCAGGATTGTAAGGATTTACATGTTCAACCAGATTCACTCGGTGATATCCCTGACGTAAATGAACCAGTGTGGTGATGATCGCGATCCCGAATGAACCTCCCAGTTGTCGCATCATGTTGTTCAATCCTGTTCCCTGTCCAATATCTTTTGGCGCAAGGCTTCCGAGAGCAAGCGTTGTCAGAGGAACAAAGAGCAAACTCAACCCTATTCCACGAAGAATCAATGGAAGATAGAAATCGGACTCCCCGGAATTCAAATTTGATCTCGACATAAGTGTTGTGAAACCAAAGAAAAACAGGAAGCCAATAGTCGCCATAATTTGAGGAGGAAACTTCTTCTGCAAAAGTCTTCCCACCATAGGCATCATAAAGATGGTTGTGAGACCGCCGGGAATTAATAACATCCCTGTTTGCTGGGCTGTAAATCCAATCAGGTTTTGACAGAAAACAGGAAATACAAATACAGAAGCAAACAAACCAAAACCAAGGATGAAAGTAGTGAACATACCAATGGAGAGGGATCTGTTTTTTAAAATACGCAAATCCACTATCGGATGTTCGGTTGTAAGTTCTCTCCAAATAAATGCAACAATTCCTGTAACCGATAAAACACTTAACCAGACTATATATGGTGTTTCAAACCAATCCTCCCCTTCACCTCTTTCAAGTACAACCTGCAAACTACCTACTCCTACTGTCAAAAATAATATACCAAACCAGTCGACGGCTCCGACCTCCCTTCGGTGCGCGGATTCGCGGATATAAGAAAGAGTTAACAAAACAGCGATGATACCGAGAGGAATATTCACGTAAAAGATCCATGGCCATGACCAGTGATCCGTAATGAATCCTCCAAGTGTTGGTCCTAATGTTGGTCCAACCACTACACCTAAACCAAACAAAGCGGTAGCCATTCCGAGTTGTTCCTTAGGCCATGTTTCTACAAGGATAGCCTGTGAGGTTCCCAGCAATGCACCTCCACCAATCCCCTGAATAAAACGGAAAATGATCAACTCCCAGATATTGTCGGCATTACCACAGAAAAAAGAAGCGACAGTAAATAAGACAATCGAAAACGCGAAATAATTTTTTCGTCCGAATTTCGATCCTAACCAACCGGATATAGGAAGTATAATCACATTCGCAACCGCATACGCGGTTACCAGCCAACCTACATCTTCAAGAGTGGCTCCAAGGTTTCCCATAATCTGCGGCAGGGAAACATTCACCACGGTAGTATCGATCAACTCAAGTAATGAGGCGAGGATGACTGTGATGGTAATGACCCATTTGCGGGCACCGGTTTCGGACATTTTAGTGAATAGATATTAGATATTAGATTCTAGATTTTAGATTTTAGATTTTAGGTATTAGTTACAAAGTAGAGTTAAAACCTGGTACTTTGTACCTGATACCTTGTACCAGGTATTGGATATAAAGTATTAGCTGATTTGTAAATAGCAAATTAGATCGCCACTCAAATCAATTCGTCACAACCGAAACTTTTACGCTCATACCCGGACGGATTTTTGAAGCGATTTCTGTATCGGCTTTGAGTAAAATTTTCACCGGTACACGCTGAACAACTTTGACGAAATTTCCAGTCGCGTTATCAGGAGGCAGGAGACTAAATTTTGCTCCGGTAGCTGAAGAAATGCTGTAAACAACTCCTTCAATTTTATGATTCGGAAGAGCATCCACTACAACTTCAACCTTCTGATCTTTCGACATATCTTCTAATTGTGTTTCCTTAAAGTTTGCAATCACATACAAGGCTTCATCGGAAACCACAGCAAAGAGAGGTGAACCGGCATTCACCAGTTGTCCGGGCTGAATAGTCTTTTTGGATGCTTTACCATTTGCGGGAGAAAGGATGGTTGCATATGACAGTTGCAGCAAGGCAAAATCCAGATCCGCCTTTCTTTGTGAGACAATTGAATTCGCAACCTGCACTTGTCGGCTGGCTGCTTCTACCTGAACCGCCGCAGCACTTTGTTGTTTGGAAGCTACTGAAAGCTGCGCTTCCGCGCTTTCTTTTTCGGCCTTGGCACCGTCAAACTGTTGCCGGGTAACCGCTTTCTCTTTGAGAAGATTTTCGTAACGGGTGTAGTCCTGAGTTGCTTTCCACAATCTGACTTTAGCGCTTTCAATGCCTGATTTTGCAGTTTCAAAATTCGCATGGGCTGTATTGACATTTGCCTGTGCAACCGAAACACCTGCTTTGGCATTTTCAACCGCTGCTTCAGCTTGTTCCACTTTCACACGAAGATCGCGATCATCAAGTTTTACAAGAGTATCCCCTTTCTTTACCGGTTGATTTTCTTCAAAACGAATTTCACTGACATATCCCGGAACCCGTGCAAGGACAGGGCTGATGTCTCCATCAATCTGAGCATCGTCGGTATCTTCATGATGCATCGCGTAAATGTATTTACTGATACCAAAATAAATGGCCAGCAGGATTACTAGTCCTAAAATGATCGGAAATATTTTTTTTCCGCCTGATTTTTTTTCCGGGGTTTGCATATTTAAATAGAGTATGGATCGTTATTGAATAGTACCTGTTGATTTTTGCAAGCGATAATAGGCGAGTTGTACATCCGCCTTTGCAAGCGCTAAATTTATTTTTGATTGAAGTAAAATGGAATTGGCATCGAGCAGATCACTTAGCGTAACAAGGCTGTTTCGAAAACGGGAATCCATCAAACGGTTGTTTTCATCAGCCTGTTCGACCGCTTTTTGCATCACCTTTACCTTTTCCTTGGATTGTTCGAACAGGAGGTAATTCTGATTCACTTCCATTTTTATCCCGTCACTCAAAACACTTTTTGTTTCATCAACCTGACGATAAATTCCATTTGCTTCAGCAACAACATGCTTATTGGAATACAAGCTCACGAGATCCCATGAAAAATTCAGCCCAACATCCCAGCTCGTTCTGAATTCATCCTGTGGAGGAACCACTCTGGGATTCGGACGCGCATCGTAATAGTTCGCTCCAACAGCAAGCTGTGGGAGATAACTATTCTTTGCAACTTTCAATGCGTTTTGAGCTGCCTTAGAGCGAAGATCCATGGCCATCAGATCACTTCTTTTTTCCATCGCTTTACCAAAACAATCTGCAAGATTTAGCGAGGACAAAACTTTATCGACCTCTGTTGTATCGACATCAATTTTTGTATCCCCGTTCATTCCAAGCATCAGGTTGAAATTAAAATTCGCGATGGCCTGGTTGTTTTGAATATCCAGTCGGGTCAGTTCAATATTGGATTGTTGTAATTCCCATCGTAAAACATCGTTAT
>CAYMMN010000084.1:0-5172 GCA_964391495.1 uncultured Flavobacteriales bacterium
TGCACTGATGCTAATGTCTTTCATTTTCTGAACAGGAGTATATGTGGTGAGAATAATTTTTTCGCCACTGAACAGACGTAAAAGTTCCTGAAGATTATCCGTGACTTTCATTTCATTCACACTGATAATTTCCTCTTCCTTCCCAAGACCGGCAAGATCAGCTGGTGAGCCGGGAGCTACTTGTTTCACAAAAGTTTTGCCTTCCGATTGGTTTATTTTGAAACCAAAATAACGTTCGGATTCAGTTGAGGACGGCTTTTTTGAAAGTACACATCCTGCAAGTCCTAGCAATTCGCTGAGAAGAGGTTCATAGTTTTCAGTACCGTAGATGTAATCAATGAAAAAATCTGCCATGGATTCACCTGCTAGTTTTTCGATGATGGAAAGATAATCGTGTTCGGTATAACCTATTTTTCTTTTTCCAAAATCGCGGTACAAGGTGCGCATCACTTCATCAAGCGATTCCTGACCTTTGGATTTACTTCGAATAATTAAATCCGTCATCATCGCAACAAGACAACCTTCGTCGTAAATGGAAGTCTTTCTGTTGGGAATTCCCGGGCCATAACCATCGAGCCATGTATCAAAGGATGAATCCGCGACGCTCAGATTGAATCTTCCATAATTGTCAAAATGTTTTTGCAAACGGGCATTGATTTCCGCGAAAAACTGTTTTACAGAATACACACCTGCTCGTGCAAGAAATAAATCACCATAATAAGTGGTGACACCTTCATAAACAAATCCAAGTCGGGAATAATTTTCCTTTGTATAATCATAGGGAAGCATTTCCGCCGGGCGAATGGTTTTGATGTTCCAGGAATGAAATAATTCATGCGAAGCAACACCAACAAAATCCACATACAAGGATGGATCCATGAGGTTTGCACCCGGACCCAGAGCAAGTACAGTAGATTTCAGATGTTCCACGCCATGATAATAACGGAAAGGAAGAACCTGCACGAGGAAATGATATTCGTTTACAGGAAAATCAACCATGGTGCGAATTTGTTCCTCGGAAAATTTCTTGAAATCTTCTACAACTCTGCTCCAGTCAGGTTTGCAATCGCCCTGAAACCAGATATTAAAAATTGTACTTCCGGAGGTGAAGGCTTTGTGTTGTAAAGATGGGCTAGCAATCACCGGACTGTCGACCAACTCGTGATAATCCTGAGCTCTCAACACATGATCGGAAATTTTCTCCATCGATGTGGCGAGTTTGTAGGACATCGGCAAATCGAAGGACACTTCGCAGGATTCATGCAGTCTTTCCGGAACGAACAACATACAATGCACCGGATTCATGTATAACTGTTGTTCATCCAGCCAGCAGGCGCCAGCATCCAGTTGTGCAGCATAATAATTGTAGCGGATCACAACGGATTTTGCTTCATTCACATCTACCTGCCATGTATCTTTTCCTTTCTTCCGGTAAGGCAAAGGCGAACCTTTTTCATCAAATGCATTCCAGCGCTGAATATTTTTTGCAAAATTCCCCAGTTCATATCTTCCGGGTCTCCAGGAAGGTAATTGAAGAGTCAATTCGGATGACGTAAGACGATCAACGGTCATTTCAATTTCAATCATGTGATTGACCGGATGTGGTGCTGAAACTTTGTAACGCATAGACATTTAGTATGAAAATCCTTTCGTCGAAACGAACTGCGAATATCCGATGATTTCACCTGTTTTTAAATTTTTAAATGAATAATTACAAACAGGAATAAAAGAGCGGAAAACCCCAGCAGAAATCAGTAATATAAAAGCATCCGAATACTTCAGAAAATTATTAATTGAATGAGTCTCAGGAAGAAAATCCAAAGAGTCTGGTCTGTTCTTATACTTAACTGAAAATCTGATCGTTAGGGAAATTATTTTTATTTTGAAGTACGAATTGTTCCGGTATTTCCACACAAATTGCTGTGCATGAATGCCACGCATTTAACCCTGAGATTTGCTAAACTATCTTTATCTTCGCTGACCTAAAAAATTTTAAAAAGATGAACTACGATGTAATCGTGATTGGAAGCGGACCGGGTGGCTATGTAGCGGCAATTCGTGCTTCCCAACTGGGTATGAAAACTGCAGTGATTGAAAAATCTGAACTTGGCGGTGTTTGCCTCAATTGGGGCTGTATTCCGACAAAAGCTTTGCTGAAAAGCGCGCAGGTTTTTGAATATCTTTTGCATGCTCAGGATTACGGTGTAAAAGCAAGCGGCGTCGAAGCTGATTTTCCCGCTATCGTAAAACGTTCCCGTGGTGTAGCTGACGCGATGAGTAAAGGTGTTCAGTTCCTCATGAAGAAAAATAAAATTGATGTCATTTCTGGTACAGCCAAAATTAAAGCAGGTAAAAAAGTTGAAGTTACCGGAGCCGATGGCAAGTCAACTTTATATGATGCCAAACATATTCTGATCGCAACAGGTGCACGCTCCCGTGAATTACCGAATCTGAAACAGGATGGTAAAAAAATCATCGGTTACCGTGAAGCCATGGTCCTCGACAAACAACCAAAATCAATGGTGGTTGTTGGCTCCGGAGCCATCGGAGTGGAATTCGCTTATTTCTATCATTCACTGGGAACAAAAGTTACCATCGTTGAATTCATGCCGAATGTTGTTCCGATTGAAGATGAGGATGTATCCAAACAACTGGCACGTTCTTTTAAAAAATCCGGTATCGAGATCGTGCTGGAATCCACTGTTGAATCTGTTGATACCAGTGGCAGCGGTTGTAAAGTAAAAGTGAAAACGAAAAAAGGAGAAGAAATCCTGGAATGTGATGTAGTATTGTCCGCAGTGGGAATCACATCAAATATTGAAAATCTTGGTCTCGAAGATGTAGGCATCATCACCGACAAAGGAAAAATTGTGGTGAACGAATGGTACCAGACCAACATGCCGGGTTATTATGCGTTCGGTGATGTAATCAATACTCCTGCCCTCGCCCACGTTGCTTCACACGAAGCTATCACCTGTATCGAGAAGATTGCAGGAATGCACGTAGAGCCGATCAATTACAAAAACGTTCCGGGTTGTACGTATTGTCAGCCTGAAGTTGCTTCCGTCGGCTACACTGAAAAAGCCGCGCGTGACGCAGGTTTTGAAATTAAAGTCGGTAAATTCCCCTTCTCCGCGTCCGGAAAAGCAAAAGCTGGTGGTAACTCAGAAGGATTTGTAAAAGTAATTTTTGACGCGAAGTACGGTGAGTTTCTCGGCGCACACATGATCGGTGCAAATGTCACCGAACTTATCGCTGAAGTTGTTGTCGCCCGCAAACTGGAAACAACAGGACACGAAATCATCAAATCCATCCACCCGCATCCAACCATGAGCGAAGCTGTAATGGAAGCTGTTGCGGATGCTTATGGGGAAGTAATTCATATTTAAGGTTCGAGGTTTAATGTTCGAGGTTCGTGG
The DNA here is from genome assembly GCA_964391495.1 of uncultured Flavobacteriales bacterium. Taxonomy (GTDB): domain Bacteria; phylum Bacteroidota; class Bacteroidia; order AKYH767-A; family 2013-40CM-41-45; genus JADKJP01. Next base: position 3,420 of record CAYMMN010000084.1, read on the forward strand.
TTCACTGTTTCGGGTTCCGGGTTCCGGGTTGAAATAAAAATCTAAATTCTAAAATCTAAAATCTACAATCCAAAATCCCCCTTCCATGCTCATCGCAATCGTCGTCATTCTCCTTCTGATAGTTTTCTGGGTGATCAGTGTTTATAATAAACTTGTTCTCCTCAGAAACACACGTGAAAATGCGTTTGCGGATATTGATGTTCAGTTGAAACAAAGGAACGATCTGATTCCGCAATTGGTGGAAACGGTGAAAGGTTATTCTTTTCATGAAAAGAATGTGCTCACCAAAATTACAGAAGCCCGTTCGGCGGTAATGAGTGCATCTTCCATTGATGAAAAGATAAAAGCGGATAATCAACTCACTGCTGCACTTCAGGGTTTGAAAGTTCAGGTAGAAGCCTATCCAGATTTGAAAGCGAATCAGAATTTCATGCAGTTACAGGAGGAGATCGCTGATATTGAAAATAAACTGGCGGCGACAAGAAGATTTTTCAACGGGGCAACAAAAGAATTCAATACAGCTGTTGAATCTTTCCCGGGTAATATGATCGCGAAACAGTTTGGCTTTTCCAGACAAACCATGTTCGACCTGGGCACGGATAAACGCACACAACTCGACGAGCCTCCAAAAATTAATTTTACGTCATGATAGAATATACCGGTATTCAAAGTCAGAAAATCCGGAACAACAGAAATTCTATTATTTTACTGATCCTTTTTCCGGTGCTGCTGCTCGCAATGTTCTGGACTATTTTCCATTTCATTGATCAGAAAAATGAAGTTCATATAAATTTCTTTACGCAGGTCGCGCCATTTATTCTGATTGGTGTTGGAATCTGGTTTCTAATCGCCTGGGGACTCAACACAACATTGATCCAATGGGCAACCGGAGCTAAAGCGTTGCAAAGAACCGAGAACAAAAGAGTTTACAATATCGTCGAAAATCTGTGCATCGCTAACGGGATGAAAATGCCCGCCATTTATATCATCGATGATGATTCACTCAATGCATTTGCAAGCGGAATCAGCGATAGTTCTTATTCCGTTACTTTTTCCCGAGGACTCATCAATAAGCTTGAAGATGCTGAGCTTGAAGGTGTCGTTGCACATGAACTCACACACATCCGCAACCGTGATACGCGCATGCTGATTATCTCCATCATTTTCGTAGGCGTGTTTTCATTTCTGGCGGAAATGGCTCTCAGGAGTATTCGTTTCACAGGAAGAAAATCAGAAAAAGGAGGCGGACTTATCATCCTTGTGGCTATTGTAGTAACAGCATTGGCCTATTTTATTTCCATGCTTATGCGCTTTGGAATTTCCCGCAGTCGTGAATACATGGCCGATGCAGGAGCCGCGGAGATGACAAAAAATCCACAGGCCCTTGCATCCGCACTTAAGAAAATTTCTGTAGATCCTTTCATCGAAGCCGTCCAGAACCGTGATGTAGCTCAGCTTTTCATCAATAACCCCACTCCTTCTCACCATCGCGCTTCCTGGGATAACCTCTTCTCAACTCACCCTCCTATTGAAAAGAGGATTGAGTATTTGGAGCAGTTTTAATTGCAGGTTCTATATTGAATTTGTACTCGCTTTTTTATTGTACCAGGTACAAGGTACCAGGTACCAGGATTTTTGTTCGAAGTTCGAGGTTCAATGTTCCAAGTTCGAAGTTCGATGTTGAAGTTGTTTCCAATAATTACCTGGTACCTGGTACTTGGTACCTAAATACCAAGCACTAAGCACTAAGCAC
>CAYMMN010000084.1:5272-10875 GCA_964391495.1 uncultured Flavobacteriales bacterium
CCTAAATACCAAGCACTAAGCACTAAGCACCAACCACCAAATACCATGTATCAGGCAAATCTTCTAACAATTACCTGATACTTGGTACTTGGTACCTTGTACCAAATACCAAGTAACGGGCAAATTCCCTAGCTCAAGCTTACTTCTTCAACAAATCCCTGATCTCCGTCAATAACACCTGATCCTTCGTAGGTGCCGGAGGTGCGGATGGAGCTTCGGCTTCTTTGCGTTTCATTTTGTTGACCGCTTTAACGATCATGAAAATCACGAAAGCCACAATGATGAAATCAATCATCGCCTCGAAAAACGATCCGACATTCATGGTCACAGGAGGAATTTCTTTACCGTCAGCTCCCATAGATCCGGCTTTCAGGGTGAGTTTCAAAGCACCAAAGTCTGTCTGACCAATGAGCAGACCAATTATCGGTGAAACGATATCGTCAACGAGTGAGGAAACAATTTTTCCAAAAGCTCCGCCGATTACAACACCGACAGCGAGGTCTACAACATTTCCTTTGTTGATGAATTCTTTAAATTCTTTTAAGAAGCCCATTTTGGTTCAGTTTTGAGTGTGAGATATGAGTGTGATTTTTGGACAAAATCAGAAAAGCTGACTTGCCAATTAAAATATTTGAATTCCGCAGCATTCAATATTAGAAAAAAATAATAATAACCACAAAAACCGAAATAAAGGCTTCAAAATTTCTGCACTTGGTTTGAAATTCACATTTTTACATTGAAATCTGAAAATATGTGTGGCATTAGCGGAGTGATCGCATTCAATGAGCAGGGGAAATCTTCTTTGCCGAAAATCCATGATGCGGTGGCATGTTTGGCCAAACGTGGACCTGATTCCAACGGTGTTTATAAAGATAAAAATGTAGCACTCGGACACAACAGACTCTCCATCATCGATACATCCTCCGCGGCATTGCAACCCATGACAGATGCCTCGGGACGTTACACGATTATTTTCAATGGTGAATTTTTCAACTTCAAAGAACATCGCGACTTCCTGATTTCAAAAGGCATTCAATTACGTTCCGAAAGTGATACGGAAGTATTGCTCAACCTCTACATGCTCGAAGGTGAACGCTGTCTGGAAAGAGTGAATGGCTTTTTTGCTTTCGCCATCTATGATAAACAGGAAGAAACTGTTTTCATCGCCCGCGACCGGATGGGCATCAAACCTCTCCTCTATTACCGTGATGAAAACAGGTTTGTGTTCGCGAGTGAGATGAAAGCACTGATGTCTCTCGGGATTCCCAGGGAACTTGATGAGGCTTCCATGCTGATATATTTTCAGCTGAATTATATCGCCGGACCGGCTTCCATCTTTAAAGGTGTTTACAAACTGGAGCCCGGACATTTCATTCACCTCAACATCCGTCATCCTGAAAAAAACCGACAACAGTGTTATTACAAAATCCCCTTTCCGGATGAAGCGACACTGGCGACTTCTGCATCATTAAGCTATTCCCAACAGGAACAACGGCTGCGTCAGCTAATGGATGAATCCGTGAAACGCCGGATGATTTCGGATGTTCCACTCGGCGCTTTTCTGAGCGGAGGTATCGACTCATCCATCATCGTTTCACTGGCAGCGAAGCACACGAATCATCTTCGTACCTTCTCTATCGGTTTCCGTGATGAACCCATGTTCGATGAAACTGAATTCGCGAATCTTGTTGCCAAAAAATGCAATACGGATCATACAGTATTCAAACTGAGTAACGATGATTTGTTCAAACATCTCTTCGATACACTCGACTATATTGATGAACCTTTCGCCGACAGCTCCGCGCTGAATGTTTACATCCTCAGCAAGGAAACGCGAAAGCATGTCACTGTCGCACTCAGCGGTGATGGAGCTGACGAATTATTCGGAGGCTACAACAAACACGAAGCGGAACGCCGAGCAAGAGCCGGTGGATTCGCGAATGCTTTGCTTCGTGGCAGTTCATCTTTGTTGAAACATTTACCTCAGTCCAGGAATTCAAAAAGCACCGACCTGTTTCGCCGCGCCAACCGAATGGCAGAAGGCCTGAACCTCAGCACAGCCGAACGCTACTGGAGATGGGCCGCATTTGAAAACGAAGAAGAAGTCAGTCGTCTTTTCCGTTCAGGCACGCTCACCAACGAATACAAAACGCGCAAAAAGGAAATTCTGAAATACATCGGAAAAACCTCCGATATTCAGGATGTACTGTACACCGATATGCATCTTGTACTGGTGAATGATATGCTTACAAAAGTGGATATGATGTCCATGGCTAATTCACTGGAAGTTCGCGTGCCATTCCTGGATTATACAGTTGTGGATTTTGCATTCACGCTTCCGATCACTTCAAAAATTGATGCCAACGGAAGAAAGAAAATTATCCGTGACGCCTTTAGAAACGATCTTCCTGAAGAACTCTACACCCGCAAGAAAAAAGGTTTTGAAGTTCCATTACTCAAATGGTTTCGCAACGAACTCAAATCACTCATTGAAGATGACCTGCTCTCACAACCTTTCATTGAAGAACAGGCATTGTTCAATTATGCTGAAATAGAAAAACTAAAAACAAAACTTTTCAGTCTCAACCCGGGCGACGCGCATGCAAAAATCTGGGCACTGCTGGTTTTTCAGTACTGGTGGAAGAAATGGATGAAATAAATTATTCTTTAATCACAACACACCAAGACTATCCAGCTCATTCTTTGTTACACTGGGCGGCATGATGTTCTTCCGGATTTTGGTAACAATAAATGTCCCGGCTTTCATTGCAGCTTCCGCATCCCGAAATCCCTGATTCCCGGCAACAGCGGGAATGTGTGGCTGATGAATATAGATCTTCCCTCCCATTAAAATATCATAGCCATAACCACCGGGTTCACCCTGATTCATGAACGCTCTCACTTCAAAACTATCAATCACTGCAGAAGAAACCGGTGTAGTTGAAGGTTCAGTTCCATTGTTATTTTGACTGCTACCGGCAGTTTCTTTCGCTGCAACTGAATCGGCTGATTGTGTATTGGTTTCCTTACCGGCTTCATAGGTGCAGGAAAACAAAAACAAACAAGATGCAAATAGAAAAAGTCCTGTGAATTTCATTAGAATTCTCATTTACAATTGATAAAATAGCTGAATGGACGAACGATTATTTCATTTCAGGCATAGTGTACTTTCTGCCCGTGTTTTCCTTTTTCAGCCAATCCATCAGCGGAGAGAAATAATCCAGCATTGCACGTGCACTCAGGTCTTCACCGGTTTTGTCCTTCAATAGTTTTTTCCAATCGGCACTACTGCCGGGTTTCATGATATCACCTATGAATTTACCAACTTCTTTATTGCCAAAATAATTTGTTTCATGCGGATCCTGTTTCAGGATGTTCTTTGAAATGTAATCATGTACCTGGAACAAAAGAATAAATGACAATGCATAATCATAGTATTGAGCCGGGTCATCGTTGATGTGTGTCTTGGTGGCCGCGTCACAATATTCTTCTCCCCGTTCAGTAGGAGGAACAATTCCCTGGTATTCTTTCACGATCTCCCACCAACGCTTGTTCCATTGATCCGGTGAAAGATTTTTTGAATACAATTCATATTCGAATGTGCTCATCGTTCCCGCGCTCCAGGGGATGAAAACAACGTAATTTAAAGCATCTTTAAGCAGTTGTTTTGTTTCGTCCATTTTCGCGTTTGGATCTACCAAACCAAGTCCGGCAGCGAATGGTTTTTGCATCGCGGCAAGTCCCATCATACTTCCCAAGGCCTCATGATAAGCACGATTGGCACCTTCACGCAAGAGATAAGGAACTTCAGGATTGCTGTAAGAGAGATAGTAGTAAATGTGTCCATATTCATGATGAACAGTTTCATACCATTGCGCATTAGGAACTATACTCATCAGCGAACGAACATCCTGATCGAGGTCCATGTGCCATGCGGAAGCATGTGTGTTCTTTTTATAACCTGCATCTTTTGCTACGGGATACAAACTTGATTTTTCCCAGAAAGATTTCGGTAACTCCGGAAATCCAAGTGAAACATAAAATTTCTCTCCCTGTTTGGCGACCCATTCTGCATCCTTCAATTTCAAAGCGCTGTCAAGATTCAGACCTTCAACAGTAACCATTTCGCTCCAATCCTGTCCCCAGCGATTGCTCAGCCAGTGTGCCGGAATATAATCCGGAACATCTTTCACACCATATTTATTGGCGAGTTCATAGCGCAAATAAGTATGCAATTCACGATAAAGCGGATTCAGCTCCTTGTTGAATTTGCGAAGCATTTCCATCATCTCATCCGTCTTCATGCCATAGTCGGAAACCTGATAAGTGAAGTAATCAGGATAACCCAGACCCTGAACGACCTTGTTACGCAAGTCGCGAAGGTTCATCAGTCCCGGTTTCAATGTCGCGCCAATAGCTTTGCTTGACTCCCATGCTTTTCTTCTTGCAGTTGTATCTTTCACCTCCGCGAGAATCGAATCAATATCATTCGGAGTAACTTCTTTCTGATCAATCAAAAATTTATATCCGTACAAATGTTCCGTTTGCGCGGTACCGGCTTTGATCAGCTCCTTCACCGTTTCCTCCGCGCTCTCCGGATTTCCGGCAGCCAGATACAGTACTTTTCTAAGTTGTTTCACCTGCAATGGAGTCAGATCCTTTTCCCATTTCATGAACTCTGTTGCCTTGTCGATATTTTCTTTGCTCCCCGTAAACTTCGCGATCGCCTCATCAGCGATTCTGGAAGTATAGGCATTCATGGTGTCCCCTTCAACGATGTGTGTGTTTACTGACCATTGCCCCTCACTGGATGCAGAATACAAGCTTTTGTATTTCGCATTGTACTCATCCAGATACTTTTGAACTTGCTGTTGGTGTTCGGCAGATTCGTTTTTGCATGCAACCAGCATCAAACCAATTGCCAGGAACCAGATCGCTTTTTTCATTTTGCTTTGTTTTGAGAATTAAAACACCTTGAATTAAAAGGGGATGCAAGTATAAGAAGAAATTGGAATTTATTCTTAACAGGGAGCTCGGGGACGGGAGTCGGGGGTCGGGAGTGTGCTGGTGGGGAGGTTTGATTGAGGATTGTAGATTGTAGATTGTAGATTTCTGATTGCTGATTGTAGATTGCTGAATGTTGAATGCTGATTTTATTTGAAAGAATACTCCCAACTACAAACTACAGACTACAGACTCCTGACTTTCCAAAAACGCCCACCAGAACGAAGCCAAAAAAAAAGAGGTCGCAAAGGACCTCTCGTGGAGCATATCGGAGTCGAACCGATGACCTCTTGCATGCCATGCAAGCACTCTAGCCAGCTGAGCTAATGCCCCATATAATCTATACTCTACAATTTATTCATCAATACTTCAAAACTCAACCTTCAATGACCTTCCCGTTCCAAACGGGACGCTCTAGCCAGCTGAGCTAATGCCCCAAATAACTAAAATCTAAATTCTAAACTCTAAATTCTAATCCAACGGCCCGCAAAGAAAATTAAAAAACACATAATCCGCCACTCGGATCGATTAATTATTCCGTTCGGACTTAGAAAGAAAGGTGATCATTTCATTTAAATCAGGTTAGATGCCGATGGATG
>CAYMMN010000085.1:0-10833 GCA_964391495.1 uncultured Flavobacteriales bacterium
TCACACCTTTCATACAAGCAAGTTCTACCTATTTCGTTCGTTCGGGGAAAGATTGTCCTTCTGGATTAGTCTCTGTAACTGCGTCCGTTTTCGAAAATTGTGATTCTTCTGTAACGGTGTATCCAAATCCTTCAACCACAAATTCACATATCCTGATCCAAATGGCCGGATTGAAACCCGGATCGGCACTTGTTTACTTCACGGATGGTCAGGGACAACTTGTGAAAACACTGGATTTGAATTTGCCCGAACAAACAACAACATGTAGTCTGGATATACAAGATCTGGATGAAGGAATTTACTTTGTGAATGTTTTACAGACAGATGTTAACTACACAACAAAAATTCTACGCTTGAAATAAATTAACTATAGACATCCGGTATTGTTTGCAAGTTCCAAATTTGGATAAATATTCCGATCAAGTTTCTAACGCAACATTTTGTATTGTGTATTCATAATTTACTTCTGAAAATGTTAAACCCTTAAAAAACAAAGTAATTATAAAAAACTTCCCTGTGCTCAGAAGTACATTACTTCATAAACTGCTACATGAATAGTTGCATATGCTTTGTCGGGTACAGCAAATCCTCCAATTTAGCATTCTAAATAAAGTCTACATTATTCAGCACATCAAATTAAATGCACTTCAGTAGAAAATGTATAAAAATTTCTATATGGAAATAAAACTCAATCCATTTCATTAATTATCTCTGCAATTTTTTTAAAAGAATCCTGGTCCTTGATGATGTATTGCTCGGCTCCGCGCTGGATGGATTGCATAGCTATTAGATAGCGTTCCTGATTGGAAAGCATGATGACATGAATCCGGGGATAATTCTTTTTAATAACCTGTAAGATTTCCATCCCGTTTGCGGCGTCCTTCTGAACAGTATTGAGGTAATAATCCAGAATGATCACATTCGGGTTTTCAGACAGATGTTTTAGACATTCTTCCCCGGTATAAAAAATCTCTACCTGGTGTGCAACATTCCTGGTCAGAAAATCCTTACATGCTTCCGTGAGCATGGGATCATCATCAACAATAAATATTTTCTTGGCTTTTGCGAATTCCATTATATTGATCTTTTACAATGTAAAAATAGAAAATTGTCTCAACATCATACTATTTTCCCCTGAAGTTCTGATATTGCTCTTTCAACCTGCCTGGTGAGGTCCGGGATATTTGAGCTCAGGAATGCCACATCAGCATTTTCCATCCTGCATTGTATTTCAATTTCCTGTGCCAGATCTCTTGATTCATTCATACCCATCATGATCCATTTAATTTTAAAACCATGAACCTGATTGGCAATTTCTTCAAAATCATTTTCAATCAATGCATCGTTTACATTCTGAATCAGTACAGGTGCTGAGTCCAAAAACAGGTCTATGTATTTTTTCATCTTCACCTTATCGCCTTCACAAAATTCTTCGAGATAACTCAGATTCGTGCAATTTGTGTATGCAATGACTTTCTTCGACATTGCTTCATTATTAATTGAAATGTATTTTATTTCTCTGCCTGTAGTATTTGCAATTGCAGAAATTAATTGTGAAACCTTGAACGGTTTGGGGACATAATCCGTCATTCCGGCTTGTTTGCATTTGTCGAGATCACTGCGAATCACACTTGCGGTCAGGGCAATAACAGGCACCTGGTTCTTTGGCGCAGAAAATGTCTCTCTGATTTTTCGCGTAGCTTCATAGCCGTCCATCACAGGCATCTGAACATCCATCAATACGATATCAAAATCAGCCCGTCCAAAAATCTCAAGTGCTTCTCTACCATTCATGGCTTCAGTGATTTGAACCTTCGCTTTTAATTGCAGCGTATCACGGGCAACAATACGATTGTGTTCATTATCATCCGCGATCAGAATTCTCAAACCATTCAAAATACTGCCATCAATTGATTCGGCGGATTTCAACTCGCGCATTCTTTCTGCAGATCCGGCTTCGTACTTAATTTCAAATGAAAAGTTGCTCCCCGAACCTTCTTCACTTTCGATGGAAATATTTCCACCCATCAGTTCAACCAATTGTTTGCTGATCGTTAACCCCAATCCTGTGCCACCAAATTTTCGGGTATCCGAGGAATGTGCCTGGGTAAAACTTTCAAAGATGCTATGAATTTTATTTTTAGGAATCCCGATACCGGTATCAATAATTGAAAATTTAATTCCGGAACCTGCTTTGCGCACTTCTATCATGACACTCCCTTTCTCCGTAAATTTTATGGCATTCCCTGCAAGGTTCATCAACACCTGATTTAAACGTACCGGGTCACCAACAACTACATCAGGGATCTCTCGGTCGATATGCACAATTAACTGAAGCCCTTTTTCATCAGCTTTGTGATGCAGTGTTTGTTTAACCTGATCAATTACATCGCGCAGTGAAAAATCAATTTGTTCGAGTTCAATTTTACCCGCTTCAATTTTTGAAATATCAAGAATGTCATTTATGATATGGAGCAATGTATCTGAAGATTTTTTTATTCCGGTTAGATAATTCACCTGGTCGGGGCGAGGGTTTTTATCAATCAACAAATGCGTCATCCCGGTAACAGCATTCATCGGTGTCCGTATTTCATGACTCATATTGGCCAGAAATTGTTGCTTAAATCTTTCACTCTGCTCCGCCTTTTCTTTTGCCTCCTGCAATTCAATATTGGCTTTTTGTTTTTGTCGGTAGTTTCTGTATACAAAAGCAAGAAAAAATACCAGAAGAATCGCAACACCGGCTGTCCCATAGTTAATCAGCTGCTGCCGGAAAAGTTGGTTTTTCTGGACTTCTATTTCCTGGTCTTTAATATCCGTCTCGTACTTCGTTTGCATGTCTGCAATATTTTTTCGCGACTGCTCACTATTGACAGAGTCCAAGGCCCCTTCAAAAAGCAAACGGTAATCATACGCTTTTTTATAATCACCGTTTTTGTAATATGTGTCCGAGAGACAATTCAAGGTGCTAGCATATGCTTCCGCGTCTGATACTGTAGACTGGCCACTTACAGCCAGAAGAAGTGTATCAATGGCGGCTTTATACTCTCCCTTTTCTGAAAGAGCCGCACCAATCATACTCAGGTAGCGGTTAAATTCTATGGAATTGCCTAAACTTCTATTTTCTTCTTTCGCCTGGTTAAAGATTTCAATCGCTTTATCGTATTGCTTTAAAAACAGGTAAGCACTTCCCGCTTCAGCATGTGCAAAAGCTCTATGATATTTTGTCGGAGCAACTTCAAATGCTTTTAATGCATAATATAACAATGAATCATAATTACCCTGAGATTCAAAATAGATCATCATGCAATAATTTTTTAACCATGGAATCTGTTCTACAATGGCATTTTTTTTAACCCTTGTTATTTTTTCCACTTCTGCCAATGCCTGCTGTGGTTTACCTTGTCTAATAAAATGTTGAAACAGGATCAATGCAGTTAATCTTTCTGTTTCAGGATCGCCGATTTCTTTGAAAATTGCATCTGCTTTGAAACAATATTTTAAAGCTGTTTCTTTCAGTCCCCCGTAATTTGCATTGTAGGATAACAAATAATAATACACTCCCAAATTTCTACGTGGCTCTTTATCACCAATGTTTGCAATCCTGGCTTTCAGAATACTATCCTCCAGCGAACGGTATTTCGAATGCATGACCAAAGTTAGATTAGTAATGCTTTCCTCACTATCAGCTATAATTAACGAGGAATTGTCACACATTGCATCAAAATAATAATTCATCGCCAGAATTGGCTGCGTTTCGAGATAGACCTTTATTATTTTTGAATACAAATTAGCTTTCTCTTTATCGCTCTTTGAAATGGATATTTGTTTCTTCCAGTACTGAACAGAATCCGCATTGACAACAGCTACTGAATTCTTTTCCATTTCAAAGGAAGGAAGAGAAAATGAAAGAATTGTCCAGGTAATGAAACAAAAGAAAAGGATGAATTTTATTTTCATTGTCCACGCGAAATTAATCGAATCACAAATATAAAGTTATAAAGATAATCCTTTGGCTTACTATAACGGAATATTCGAGATTTATACAATTCCCGTTGGCAGAAGACATATAGCCTTTAATGAAATTGTTAAACTTCCCCAAAAACAAAGTAATTTTAAAAACTCTGCTGTATAAGAAATGCATTAGCCCATCCGTCAAACCACCCCTTCCACAAAATACATCTCAATTTCCCCCTTATTCTTCGCCTGAATCTTTCCACGTTGAATACATTTGAATTTATGTTTTACCAAAGCAAATGTACTGCCGCTGATATTTACCTTTCGCGCTTCGCCGGATGATTCCATGCGAGAAGCGATGTTCACCGTATCGCCCCAGATGTCGTAGGCGAATTTCTTTACACCCACAATTCCCGAAACAACCGGACCGGTGTGAATGCCAATTCTCATTTCAAAAACTTCCCTATTGTCGGATTTTCGTTGTTCCAGATGCTGCTGCATGAACTGCTGCATTTCCAATGCCGCATTCACCACATCCACCGCATTGGTGGTATTGGCAACAGGCAAACCGCCCGCGCACATGTATGCATCACCGATAGTTTTGATTTTTTCAATTCCGTATTTGGTGATGATCTGGTCGAAGGCTTTGAAACACGTGTGAATTTCAGAAACCAGTTCAGTCGGTGTCAGCCTTTCGGAAATCCGGGTGAAGCCTTTGAAATCCGTGAACATCACCGTGACTTCATCATAGTATTTCGCTTCAGCGCTTCCTTTTAATTTCAATTCTTCCGCGACTTCAGAAGGAAGGATGTTCAGCAATAGCTCATCACTCTTCTTTTTCCCTTTGGCAATATTATTTCGCTGACGAAAGAAAACGACAGAGAAAAGCAGCATGATGATTAAACCCCCGGCCAGAAAATTTCTCGTGAGAGAAGAGACACGTTGCTCCGTTTTCAGATCGCGGATGGTTCCTTCAGCATTCGCGATTGTTTGTTCGGTTTCAAAACTGATCGAACGGTATTTTCGTTCATCCGCTTTCAATTCTTCCTCAAGAGCTATGTATTTTTTGAAAATTTCATTTGCTTGTTCCGGTTTTCCAGTCTGCAGATATATCTCAATAAGCAATTTGTACTCCTTTAATATTTCTATTCTTAAATTCAGAAGTTTTGGAATGTCCTTCGTGAGTAAATCTTCGGCTTCTTTCAGACGATTCTGCTCCACGCACAATTGTGCGAGGAAATAATTCGGTACAAGCCTTCCTTGCGTATTGTTAGGCTGAATATGAAAGCGTTCTATAAGTTCAATGCATTTCCTGAAATAATACTCAGCCGAATCATTTTGTTTCACTCTTTGATAATAAATCCCTTTTGCCTGGTAACAATTGGCCAGCAAAGAATTTTCATTCGGACCTGCAACGAGATCGTACACCTTGTCCAGGAAAAAAATTACGCTGTCTCTCTCGTTTAACATTGTCTTTGCAATGGCGATGTTTAAATAGACATATGCGTATCTGGCACTGTCACGTTGATTCGTTATTTTGGATGGAAGTGCCGCACGGGAATAAAGAATCGCGTTTTTGTAATCTCCGATTGCATTGGACAAACTCCCCACCACTGATGTGTGATTTCTCCAACTGTTTGGATTGTTTAATTTTTGGGAGTCTGCTGTATCCGAAGGATTGAGATAACTGATCGACTTTTTATAATAATAAATTGCCAGATCATTTAATCCCTTGGTGTAATAAAATCCCCCGTGGACGAAATAACAAATGGATACTGCCCCTGAATCATTGCGCTCCAGATATTGTCCCAGTTTTATGGTGTAAAAATTAAACCCTGCAGCAAGACTATCGGAAACTCGATAAGGTATCCGCAGATTCATCAGCACATTCAGGTAAACGAGCCTGTCATCAGGATCGGGCTTCGCATCATACCGTTGAATGATTTCTTTGCCAAAATCAATTTCCTTGTAATACTCCTCTTGACTGCTGAATGCGGCCAACAAAGCATTTATGATAGCGACATAAGAACCGGTATTCTTTAGCTTCTTAAAGCTTTCCGCGGAACTTTTGATCCGCCGAACAGATTCCGCATCAACAGGAATACTGTCCATCATTCCTATCCCCTGCAAAAATATCAGCGAATCTACTCCGGCTTTTGTCTGCGACTTATTAAAATAATAAATTGCTGAATCGACACGCCAGGACTGATTCTGAACCTTCACATTCTCAGCGTGAAGAGTCGCTTCAATGAACAGATGCAAAAAAATAAAAAGTAGCAGATTTACTTTCATGTATAAAATTTACAAGTCCTGACAATATAGTATTTTGTTTCAAAAAGCAAGGAGTTCCATCCGGAAAATCTTCCCATTTATGGCGCTGAAAAATTGTACGAAAAATCGACTCTATTCGATATTTATAGTGTGTAACAGCAACCAGGAAGCTATTTCCTCTGTTGTTAATTTTCCTGAAGCTATTTTTATTACAAATTCGTATTTCTCTTCCTGGCTTGCACTGACATCAAATTTATATTTCAAAAGCAAAAGCCTCATTAATACATAACCTGTTCGCTTGTTACCATCAACAAAAGGATGGTTGACAACAATGCTCTCAATCAAAGCTGCAGCTTTTTCTACAGGAGATGGGTATAGGTCAAGTTTGTCGAATGTGGAAAAAGGTCGGTTGATCGCGGACTGGAGTGCATTCAGATCTCTTAAACCTGAACTACCACCAAAATTCGTAATTAGAACCTGGTGAATACTCAATACTTCTTTCAACTCAATCATTTTGCAAGTTTTTCAAGAAGCGCCTTGTCCTCCATTAAAATTTTACGCAAATTCCGGGAAAGATGGATTGAATCAACGGATTTGTTCTGGATTGATTTTAAATATTCCAATACATCCTCCAGTACAACTTCGGGAATTGTATCGAGTACTTTTTGAATTTCGGTTTTTATTTGATTTGCTGTCATTCTTGAATGATAAATGTTCTTCAAATATACCAAACATTTTTCTTTGGAAGAAATGGGGCTAAACAACGTTGGCACATCAATTTGCATAATATAGATGCCTACGAATTTAACACACATTCAGGCATTCAATTCATGCTTTCTGAAACCTGGAGAAGATTGGTTTTCATTATCCAATTTAAAAATAAATTTAACGTTTCAGGAATTTCAAGAGTACTTTCACTCAATTCACAATAAACCAATTCACTGCTTTATCCCGGGACCTGTCCTCTTTTCACTCCTGAAAAAACAAATCCAATTGCTTTGATTCCTTTTTCACAGAGAGCGGAATAATTTTCCCTCTTAGAGGATGATCAATTTCGAAAAGGTCTGATTCTCTGTCGCGGGAAGCGATCGCGATGGTCAGATCTTCCTGATAGGATTGATACAATTCTTCCACCAGCTCCGGACGATTGTTAACTTGAGACAAATGTCCCAGCAATAAATGATTCAAATATCCGGATTTGTGTTTTTTGAAAAGCTCCAATGCTTCAATATTGGAAATATGCCCTCTCCCACCACTGATACGTTTCTTCAGCCGCTTCGGATAACCACCTTCCTGTAACATCTGCTCATCATAATTACTTTCCAGAATACAGGCATGACATTGCCGGAAGTAGTGAATCACAGTTTTGCATGCAACGCCAATGTCAGTAATCACACCGGCTTTGATTCCCTCATGCTCAATGATAAAACTCACAGGATCCTGCGCATCATGGTGTTTGTTGAAAGCAACAACCGTAAGATCACCGATGGATATTTTCTCATGGTGATTGAAATGAAAAATATTTTCCTTGTTCGCGCGAATCCCGGAATAGCGTAAAGTCCCGGGATTGATGTAAACAGGAAGAGCATATTTCTTGCTGAGCTGACTCACACCACGAATGTGATCGATGTGTTCGTGAGAAACAAAAATGGCGCGGACTTTATCCATCGACAAATTCAGCCGCTCCATACGCTGCTCCGTTTCTTTACAGGAAATCCCCGCATCAACCAGAATCGCTTCAGTGCCGTTCCCGACATAATAGCAATTCCCGTTACTTCCTGAATTAATCGACGCAATCTGCAAAGACATGTCGCAAAGGACGCAAATTTTTTCTCATTATTTAATTGAAAAAGCAGGTGTTTGTTTCATTATTTTTGGGAACGATACGATTATTCATTTCAAATCCGCCCTGCCCGTGCTCCGCTCGTACCTCGCTTTGCCCGGGGTTGGTTTGCTGTGTGTTGTGCATTTAAAAAACCCGAAAGATGAGGTGCTTAAATGACTCCAGTCCTTCGACGCATACTCATCCGTTGTCTTCTAGCTGCAAGATTTTAATATACATTGAATCGCTCAACGTATCAGCACACTTCTAAATTCCTTAAAAGCTTTTATAAATAACTTCAACAGGAACAACTGAGATGAACAAAGAAGCAAATACCCCGCATAGAATCCAGGAGTTGTTATCGATTCGTTGTTTCTTACGAATCGAATTTTGACCCGTCCCATTCAACATCATCTGGAAAAAGTTCTGCTTTTCTTTTTCTCATTTCTGATGCAATCAAAGCGCCATTTCCTCCTTGTTCTTCAAGTTTTGAAATAATATTGAGATAACTTTTTTCATCTCTGTTTTGGCTAAGTTTAAAAACATTCTCAATTTTTTCTGCTTTAATTTCAAAACCAGCTATGGCCGGCATCATTTTACTGAGAAATTGGTCGGGAAGGTTGTCGTAAAATGTCAATGATGCTGTATCGCCCTTTTCAAACTTCAAAGTAAGCTTTCGCATAAAGTGTTTCAGCTCTTCATTCGACATAAAGGTTAATTGTCCGGCTACGTGAACACTCATATAATTCCAGGTTGAACCAATATGTGGATTGCTATACCAGGAAGCGCTTACATAACAACTCGGTCCGGTAAAAACAAGTAATGCGTTTGGATTTTCCACGAATGCTTTGTGATGATCAGTGTTTCGCATAATGTGTCCTTGCAAAAACAGTTCACCATTTCTTTCCTCAAGCAAAACCGGAATTTGTGTTCCCACTTGCGCACCCGACAAAAAACTTCCGGTCATAAAAGCAAACGGATATGCTTCTATGAAATCCAAAATTGTCTTTTTGTCTTTCTCTTTAAAATATGAAAAATTATACATTCGCTAATTGTTTATGTTGTTGTGTGTCGTGCAACTCATACCAGGAAATAATTTCCACAAAATACATATCAATTTTTCCTTTATTCTTCGCCTCAAATTTTCCACTCAATTAGCTTGAAGTTCTGATGTCGTCCAAGAATGCCGTATAACGGTTTGCGGCTACAAGAAGTTGGCGATTGCGAGGCGTAAAACTGTCGGTCACCAAGAACTTGATACGAAGCACAAAATTTCATTTAAACACCTTACCCGCTTTTTTGACAAATGTCTGTATGCGGTTCGGGCATTTTTAAGTAGAATAGTTTTCATCTGCTGTTTTCTAATTTCGTCGTGTCAATACCTTTTAATAGCAACCATAAGCAAACAGACAGTTCCCCTATAAAAATTGGAATTGCAAGGTAGACGAAAATCGGATTTGCAAATCCTTTTGAGAGAAACATTGTAAAGCTATTTATTAAGTAGCATAGTCCCGCTATTGCATACAATACGCCTATAACTCTCGGCATCGCATTAGTTTTGTAAATCACGAATCCAATTAAAATACAATAAATTCCAAAGAATACTAAACCAATTGCATAACCTTGTGATTGAATGTTTAATGACAAAAGAGAAAGTGTGGCTAATTGGCTTTGTTGAAAAGTACTTAAGTAAGTATCATTGGTTAACAGCAACAATGGTGTAATTTGATTTAAAAGATTGACTGCAATAATTGCTGTTTGAATAATAACTAATGTCAAAGCAATTTGAAGAAGAATCTTATTTGACTTTTTAAAAAAGTTATAAATTATCAATATTGTGGGTATGCCAACTATAAAGTTGATCAGGTCAGCAACAAACCCCCAACGAAAAAGCATTTCATTGGTTTGAATGTTATGAGCGGTAGTCAAAGCATCGTTTGTCACTCTTAATGTTTGTCTAACAAAAACCTCAGAAAATAATCCTGTAGCTATTACAACCAGATAGCAAAAGCCTGCAATTCGTGCTAACCTTTTATTTGAAATCATTTTTGTTGGAGATTTAAGTTAGTCATTGTCGTTTTAATATATATGTCAGTTAAATTTATTTTTCGTTATATAGAGTTTGTGGATTGCTTACTTGCATGACCGCTATAATTTCATTATCCGCTAATTTTGCATATATCTTCAGTTTGGCAAGTAAACACAATTAATTCTACTCTTTCCACGACACATACACCCATGCTTCGATGGATATTGATCCGTCGAAGGGCGATGGGGATAAATCCTGCACTTCTAATTTTTGTCCACCTTCCCCTTTGACCAACACTCTTCGTTTCCTAGATATGTGATGCTGTCCACGCCAACAACTGAGCGCCGGGTAAAAATATTAATTGAGCCAAAAGCGTCCCCAGGAGTCTGGCGATGGTCATGTACACTATGTATTTCCTGAAAGTTATCTCTGAACATTTCCCCAAAGTGACATCGTCCGTCATCGCTGATAAATGCGGGTCGATAAATGCAAACATTAAAATTGTAGCAAAGCCATTTATGAACGCGGATAAATTACTTGCTGTGGTTCTGTAATCCGGATTCAGATAGGAAGCATACACAGCGGATAGAACTCCGATTGTCAGGATCGCTACCGCAAAAATGTTCAGTATAAAAATTCTCCATGGAAACTCTCTGTCGAGTTTTATTTGAGAGATGTTCTCCATTTTGGGAATCGTCATGTTGTCATGGAAGTAAAGAACGCCTGCTTTTGAAAACCCATGAAGTATGAGCTT